>JAILNG010000057.1 GCA_024691875.1 Lachnospiraceae bacterium
CATCTCCGAGTCTTTCGTTAACACAGCAGATGAAAAGAGCTCAACAATGCTTGAGAAAGACCTCGGCTTCATGAGCTATGACTACAACCAGACACAGACGATCCTCAACGAGACAAAGCTCAACCAGAACGGTCAGACAGGCGAAAAGTACATGGCTGTTATGGTTCCCGTTGCAAGATGGTATGACGGTTCTGACACAAACGGCGTTTACATGAGATTTACAGAGTCCTGGCGTTCTGTTAAGACAGATGCCTGGGCAATCTCCGTAAAGGGAATCGCAAATGACGATAACAAGCTTTACGCTGCCCTCTCCCTCATTGATTACGCTTACAGCGAAAAAGGCCAGATCCTTATGTCCTATGGTCCTGATGCATTCATCAAGACAAAGGCTGACGGTTCCTATGAAACATTCAACTTCAACGGTAAGGAAATGCCTATTATTTCAGACGCTACATACGAAGCACTTTGGAAGCTTGCTGCAGGTAACTACACCAACTTTGCACGTTTCTACCTCGGATCCACCCTCTCCTTCGTTAAGAGCCAGGCATTCGAGTACCAGTGCACGCACGAAGTCGGCAAGGAAGGTGCATCAAAGATTTCCGCAGCGATCGCACTCGGAACCATTAAGCATCCCGAACTTGCTTTAACTTCCAACCCTTGGTACACTATCGTTCCCACAGTTCTGCCCAACACAACCGTTGAAACAGACCTTCTCAACTCTTACACAGAGATCACAAACTCTGCAAGCGGTTACTTCGGTTCCGGTAAGGGCCAGAAAAACCTCTTTGTAGATCTTATCGCTAAGGGTTACACAGATGATGTTCTTTCTTCTAAAGCAAACACTCTTAAGACCGTTACGGAAACATGGAACGGTAAGAGCTACCTTGCACTCAAGCAGAGCGCTTGGAAGAAGATCGTAGATTTCTACAATTCAGATGTTGCTAAATAAATAATTGATCATTTTTTTCCGTGGCGGTTTCTGCCGCCACGGAAAACATTATAAAAAAACACCAATCGTGGAGTAAAACATATGTACAAAGCTCAAATAAAATTTCAAAAAATAATATGCCTTGCCACATTAGCGGCAAGTTTTATCGTGTTTTTGTATTCCTTGGGAATCATGACGGATATATATGACTGTTTCTACACCACGATGATGGATCCGGAAGATCCGTCTCAGACCTGGGTAACAGGTTCGGTAATATACTATGATATGCAGCCCTTTAATTATGCACTTACAAAGATCAGCATAGGGCTCATTCTTATAGCTGTCACACTCTTTATCACAAGTACAAACAAAAGAAGACGTTATTACATAGGAAACGTCATTGCAGTGGCTTTGAATGTAATCGCCGGAGTCCTGGCAACTGTCTACAGTCTGCCCAGGATCAAGGCATTTAAAATACAGTTCCTTACTACAGTAAACTTTGAAGAACTCAAGACCTTCTCAGAGCTTTTCAATTCAGCCTACACCGAATCTACCTTCTGGTTCGATCTGGGTTATGTGGTTTTCGCAATACTCTTGGTTGTTGATGCTCTTCTGATCTTTAACCTTATCTGGAAATTCAGAATGATGAGACTTGAAAAGCAATTGATAGCCAAAGGAAAGGAGGCTTAAGGATGGATGCATCAATGATCAAAAAAGACCGAATGAAGTACGCAAAGAACAAATTCTCTTCGAATTTTGCTCTTCTTTCGATCCTTTTTAACATTTTCTACTTCGTATGCATTTACAAATCCGATGTGGGAAACTTTTACTACTCTATCCTCATCGGAGCATCGATCATCTACAACCTCCTGTTCATGCTCTTCACTTTCCTTTGTTCGGAAGGTGTAAAAAAATACAGTCTCGGTTACTCCGTTACTCTCGTGGTCATCGGAGTTTTACAGATAGCACGTATCTTCTATCTCCCCGCAAAAGCACACAGTGCGGTATTGGAGATCGGAGATGTTCAAAAAGTGATAATGGACAACGCTCAGTACGCAAAAGTCATCGTTTATCTTTTGATCTCTGCTGCCTTTGCTATAATCGGCGGTGTTGTGGGGATCATCAGAAATCGGATGCTTACAGCCTACACAAACAGCAGTGCAACAAAATGATGTGGAGATTAGTTTATGGCAGAGCTTAAGTTACAGAATTTAAACAAAATATACGACAACAAGGTTCAGGCAGTTTTTGATTTCAATCTGGACGTTAAAGACGGAGAGCTCATCGTTCTCGTAGGCCCTTCAGGATGCGGTAAATCCACTACTCTTCGTATGGTTGCCGGTCTCGAAGACATTTCAAGCGGTCATCTCCTCCTTGACGGTAAAGACATTACCACAATGCCTCCCAAGGACAGAGACATGGCAATGGTCTTTCAGAACTATGCCCTCTACGGACATATGACTGTTTATGAGAATATGGCCTTCTCCTTGAATTTAAGAAAAGAGAATAAAAACGTAATTCATGAAAAGGTGCTTGCAGCTGCCGAGATACTCGGACTTACAGATCAGCTGAACAAGAAACCTTCCCAGCTTTCAGGCGGACAAAGGCAGAGAGTTGCTATGGGCCGTGCCATCGTTCGTACCCCTCGCATCTTCCTCTTTGATGAGCCTCTTTCAAACCTGGATGCAAAACTCCGCGGCTCTACCAGACGTGAGATCCTTTTACTTCATAAGCGTTTAAAAGCTACAATGCTTTATGTTACTCACGACCAGACCGAGGCCCTTACACTGGCGGACAGGATCGTCTGCATGTCCATGGGACACGTTCAGCAGATAGGCACGCCTCTTGAACTTTACGATTCACCCGCAAACCTCTTTGTAGCCAGCTTCATAGGCCTTCCTCCCATGAATTTCTTTGATATGAAAGTTATGGGCGGAACACTTTGCGGAAGCGAATTTACAGTTCCTTTAAAGCCGGAAGAAAAGGCTCTTCTCTCCTCCTATGAAGGAAAAGAGATCACCTTGGGAGTGCGCCCTGAAGATATCGATGAAGGCGGTCAGATCGACCTCTCTGTTTTCTCAAACGAAAATCTGGGACAGACCACTCTTGTACACGGCCACTCAGGTAAGATCAAAATAACCTGTAAATTCCGTTCCTGGTGCAATTACAAAACAGGCGACATGATCAAGATCAGTTTCGGAAAGATGCATTTCTTCGACAAAGAAACAACTGATGCAATCAGATAGATTGATTATTAACTCTAAGGAGCACATCCAATGGAAAAGAAACAAAACAAAGGAATAAAAGAAGCATTCAGAAAATTTCTGGTTTCCTTAAAGAGAAGACCTCAGATCATCCCGGGTGTTTTTCTGGTTATCTCGTTTTTATACTACGCTTTAAATCTGACATGTGTTTCAGATACCCTTTCCATGATCCAAGGCAACATGATGGGCTTTTGCGAATTCATCACAATGCTCTGTTCCATACTGGTGTTTGTCTGCTTTTTAAATTCCTATCCCAGACGTCAGAAACCTCACATCGGCTTCATCATTCTGACCTATATTATGCTCGTTGCCATAGTCTTTGCCGACATCACCTTCAGATCAAGGATCTTTACGGCTGTTACAAGGGAAGTCAACACCATTAAGACCACAGATTACATAGCCAAGGCCTACTCGATGCTCTTCGCTCACATTATCCTGGTTATCATTTCCGCAGTTTTAAATGCAACAATGCCGTTCTACGGAAAGCTCCTCAAGAAGATCAACACCTCCATAGATGTTGAGGGTAATACTGAAATGGAAGCCATCGACCTTTCGGAGGATTAAAGCTTAATGCCAAAGAAACCCGACAAACTCAACACCGAAAAAGGAAAAGACACTTCCGAATACTACAAGCTAAACAAAGACGCAGTGGATCGTCTGGTAAATGCCAATGCATCCAACGCTCCGGAGGTTTCGGAAGAAGAGATCAGAAAATATACAGGCAAAAAGAAATTTCGCATCCCGCCTCTTGTAAAGATCTTATTTACAAAATTCTGGTTCAAAGGAGCTGCCTGCTTCTTCATCTTCTGGGGTCTGGGTACTTACCTGAACAGTATTGATCTGATCTTTGTTTTTGCCTTTGCTTTAGGTGTGATCACCGACCTTTTGGAAAACAACTTTCTTCGCTTTTTTGAAAGAGACACGGACAATCTGAACAATTATATCATGTTCCCCAAAAAAGGACTGCCCTCTCTCTTTTTCAACATAGCATATGCCTTTGTTGTCTTTACCGTAGTAAGACAGATCTATAACATTATAAACATTACCGCCATGAGCATTACGGGAAAGACGGATGAGCTTTTCCTGGGCGTTGAGCCCATACTGTTCGGTCTTTTTTATCTCCTTGTGGATGGACTTTTCCTCCTCATTAGAAACACCTTTAAGAAGATAGTAAAAGATGCCCTGGATAAGCAAAAAAAGGAGTCAAAATGATAAATACGCTATATTTAAGTTCTACATCAGGCTGTTTTGAGTTTCAGAACGACCTCCCCTTTTACAATGATAAAGAATACAACATTATTCTGAACGGTAAGACCGTAAAGAGCGGATGTAAGGAAAATGTCTTTTCCCTCTTCGATCTGACGCCCAATTCGGAATATGAATTAAAGGTCAGCACTTGCGATGAGGTTGTAACATTTAAAACATCCCCTGAAAGCTGCTGTATAGATGTAAGGGATTTTGGTGCAAAGGGTGACGGCCACACAGATGACACCGTCGCTATACGCACAGCGATCTCCTGCCTCCCCGCCCTTGGCAGACTGTATTTTCCCAAGGGTGTCTACCTTACAGCTCCTCTCTTCTTAAAGAGTCATATTACTCTTGAATTTGCCGAGGGCGCTGTACTTCTCGGAAGCACTGATAAAGCGGTTTATCCCGTTATTCCGGGTGTCTGCCGCGACAATGTCAAGGACTGTGACATCCCCTTCGGTACCTTTGAAGGAGAGGAACGATCAAAGTATCAGTCTCTCATCACCGGAGAATACGCAACAGACATCAACATCATCGGACGCGGAACCATCGACGGAAACGCACAAAACAGCAAATGGTGGATCGATTACAAGGAAGATCCCATTGCACGTCCCAGACTTGTTTTTCTTAACAGATGCTCCGATGTGACCCTTCACGGTCTCATAGTACAGAATTCCCCTTCGTGGCAGCTCCATCCTTATTTTTCGGAGAATGTGAACTTCTACGATCTTTCAATAAACGCACCAAAGGACAGCCCCAACACCGATGCCTGCGACCCCGAAGCTTGCAACAGAGTGAACATCATCGGCTGCAGATTCAGTGTCGGTGATGACTGCATAGCGATCAAATCCGGCAAGATCGATGTGGGCCGCAAATACAAGACCCCCGCCGATCACCACACTATCCGCAATTGCCTCATGCAGTTCGGACACGGCGCCATCACACTGGGCAGCGAAATGGGCGGCGGTGTAACAAACCTTACGGTAAACCGCTGTATCTTTAACAGCACCGACAGAGGTTTAAGGATCAAGACAAGGCGTGGTCGCGGAAAAGACGCTGTGATCGACGGAGTTCTCTTTGAAAACATCAAAATGAACAATGTCCTCACTCCCATCGTAATGAACATGTGGTACAACTGCTGCGATCCGGATCGTTTCACAGAATACGTCTGGTCCAGAGATCATCTTCCCGTTGACGACAGGACGCCCTATCTCGGCAAATTCACCTTCCGTAACATGACCTGTGAAAACTGCCATGTCTGCGCCTGCTACTGTGACGGGCTCCCGGAGATGCCCATCGAAGAGATCACTGTTGAAAACATTTCTTTCACCTACTCTCCCGATGCAAAGCCCGGAAAACCGGCCATGAGAAACTACGCTGAAGAATTCCTTCGCGGCGGCATGTATTTTGACAATGTTAAGAAGCTGAACATTTCCGATGTATCGGTTACAGGCTCAGATACCGAAGGTCTGATCACCAAGAACGTAGGATCCGTTCAAAGCAGGAATCTTGTATGTACGAAATAATAGACAATTATCTTAATACGCTTTTAAATGACTCCACGCCGGCTGCTCCGGTGTGGAACATAGAGAGTATCCGTCAGGGGAAGCAGCCTCACTGGAATTATATCGACGGATGCATGATCACCGCACTGAATCTGCTTGCAGACAGGTCCGGAGATAAAAGATACTCCGATTTTGCGGAATCCTTTATAGATTATTACATTGATGCTTCAGGCTCCATCCTCGGATACTCCAAGGACAAATACAATCTTGATGACATCAATGAAGGTCGCGTTCTCTTCAGTCTCTTTAAAAAGACAGGCAAAGAGAAATACAAACTGGCCATAGAAGCCCTGCATGATCAGCTTCTTTCCCAGCCCCGTACAGAAACAGGGAACTTCTGGCACAAGCAGATCTACCCTGACCAGATCTGGCTGGACGGTATTTACATGGCTCAGGTCTTCTCGGCACTTTACGAAAAGAACTTCGGTAACGCCGACTATTCCGACATTATTGAACAGCTCTCAAACGTCGAAAAGCTCATGAAGGATTCCTCTACCGGGCTCTACTTTCATGGCTGTGATGTAAGCAAAAAAGCTTTCTGGGCCGATCCCGTTACCGGGTGTTCAAAGAACTTCTGGCTTCGCTCCATCGGCTGGTTCCTGATCGCACTTTCCGATCTTTCGGAGCTTTTGGATCCTGTTTCGGTTAAAACTGTGAACAGGATACTGAGAAATCTTCTTACCTCCGTGGCACACTACGCGGACAGCGATACCGGCATGTACTATCAGGTTGTTAACAAGGGAGAACTTCCCGGCAACTACCTTGAAACCAGCGGAAGTGCCATGATAGCATACGCTATGTTGAAGGCCGCAAGACTTGGCATTGTGCCTTCCGAATTTGCAGATCTCGGTCAGAAGACTTTTGACGGTATCTGCAAAAAGTACCTTAAGGAAGAGAACGGAAAACTCTGTCTGGCAGGCATATGCCTGGTAGCGGGACTCGGTCCCGAAAACAACAGACGGCGTGACGGTTCCTTTGAATATTATATTTCAGAGCCGGTGGTTACAAATGATGCCAAGGGAGTTGCACCGTTCATACTTTGCTATACTGAAATTTTAAGGCGGATCAGATGAGTGATACATTAATATTTGCGGCTAACGCCGTTCTTCCCATAGTTTTGATGATGGGATTGGGCTGGATCTTAAAAAGAGTCGGATTTATCAACGACAGTTTTCTGGCCCAGGGAAACAAGATGGTGTTCAGAGTTTTTCTCCCCGCGATGCTGTTTTTAAGCACCTACAGGATCGAAACTCTTGAAAGCATAGATTTCGGATTTGTGTTATATTGTGAAGGAGCCCTGATCGTGATCTTCATCCTCGGGATCCTGCTCACACTGCCCTACAGAGGACGCCCCGGCACAAGAGGCGTTCTGCTTCAGGCCATGTTCCGATCCAATTATGCGTTGATCGGCCTTTCGCTGGCTTCTTCTCTCTTCGGTCAGGAAGGTCTTGCGGCCGCAAGCCTTTTGGCAGGTGTGTTCGTTCCTTCAATGAATGTGCTGGCGGTTATTACGCTTACGATCTTCACGGACAAACGTGAAAAAGGTAATGGCGAGTTAAAAAGAATTCTTTTTTCAACAGCCAAGAATCCTTTGATAATCGGTGCACTTTCCGGACTGTTGGCCGTTGTCATCAGATCTTTCCTTGTGAAAGCCGGTATCACCTGGAGGCTTTCCGACATCACTCCTGTTTATAAAGTACTGGAGTCTCTGGAAAAATGCGCCACACCAATGGCTCTCATTGTTTTGGGAGGCAAATTTGAATTGTCGGCTGTTAAAACGAATTTTAAGCCGATCGTTTTCGGAACCATACTCAGAACTGTGGTGGTTCCTGTGCTCGGCCTTTCCTTTGCCTACTTCGCACTGCAGATGAGAAACGGTGCGCACTTTGCCGCTTACGTGGCTGCTTTCGGGACTCCCGTAGCAGTTTCAAGCGCCATTATGGCCGGCGAAATGGGAGGCGACGATCAACTGGCAGGTCAGCTGGTCGTGTTCACAAGCATAGCATCCATATTCACAATGTTCGCATCCATAGCCTTGCTGCGACATGTGGGAATCTTTTGATAAAAAACTACCCTAAGGAGAAAAAAAATGGCTGAAAAAGAAACTGCTTATCTCTCATTAAGGAACATCAATAAAATATATCCAAACGGCTTCCACGCCGTTCACAATTTTAACCTTGACATTCAAAAGGGTGAGTTCATCGTTTTCGTAGGTCCCTCGGGTTGCGGAAAATCCACCACTTTAAGAATGATCGCAGGGCTTGAAAACATCAGCAAGGGTGACATGCTGATCAATGGTCAGCTCGCAAATGAAAAGGGCCCCCGTGAACGCGAAATAGCCATGGTTTTCCAAAGCTATGCTCTCTACCCTCACATGTCGGTTTACGATAATCTTGCCTTTGGTCTGACACTTCAGGGCGTGGATGAGGACGTGATCGAACAAAGAGTTTTAAAGACTGCTGCCATTCTCGGACTCACGGATTATCTCGACAGAAAGCCCCGTGCTCTCTCAGGCGGTCAGCGTCAAAGAGTCGCGGTAGGTCGTGCGATCATCCGTAAAGTGGGCATCTTCCTGATGGATGAGCCTCTTTCAAACCTGGACGCCAAACAGCGTGTAACCATGCGTTCCGAGATCACACAGATCCATCGTGAAACAGGAGCAACAACGATCTACGTTACCCACGATCAGACAGAAGCTATGACAATGGCAGACAGGATCGTAGTAATGAAGGATGGCTACATCCAGCAGATCGGAACTCCCTACGAGCTTTACTTTAATCCGATAAACACATTTGTGGCCGGCTTTATAGGTGAACCACCCATGAATCTTTTAAAAACAGTGCTTAAGGGCGGAAACATCATGATCGGTCAAAACAAACTGGATCTCTCATCAAGCTTCGCAGCGGAAACACTTGCAAAATACAATAATAAGGAAGTTGTCGTGGGCTTCAGACCTGAGGCTGCAGTGCTTACAGAGAAGGAAGCATCTTCTTTCGAACTGAAATGCAACGTTGAACTTACAGAACTTCTGGGAGACAGTGCCAACCTTTACATCGATATGGATGGTGTACAGGCCATTTTGAAGGTCGATCCCCATCTCATTCCCGATTCGGATGAGGCCTTGAACTTCTCGGTTCCTTCCAAGAGTCTTTATCTCTTCGACAGCGAGACGACTCTTCGTATCAACAAGAATTAAATCAAATAAAAATGGACGGTCATTCGACCGTCCGTTTTTTTCTTGTTCAGATTTTCAGATTATCCTCTGCGAGTAAGCTTAGAAACTGTAAAGAATGTTACAGCACTTGCTGCAGCAAGGATACCAAGAAGACCAAACACATCGCTCTCACCTGTCTTAGGTGTATCGTCATTAACAGGAGCAGTTGTAGGAACCGCTGTAGGAGCTGCTGTAGGAGCTGCTGTGGGCGCTGCAGTAGGAGCTACCGTTGCTGTGGGCTTCGGTGTAGCCGTTGCTGTAGGCTTGGGTGTGTTTGTTGCTGTAGGTGCAGGGCTGGGAGTGTTTGTAGGGGCCTTAGTAGGTGTAGCAACTGCTACGGTGGGTGTAGGTGTGGTTACGGGCTCTTTTTCCTCGTCACCGCACGCTGCAACTGCCGCAACGTTCATAACCAAAAGGGCAGATAAAACAACTTCCATAATTCTTCTCTTCATCTTATTCTTCATATATTTTATTTTGCCTCCTTTCGATGGCTTATGCGGAAATTGTACCATTTATCGCCTTTCTTTTCAATAGCACAAACCCCGTATAAAAATGATATATTTAAGAACTCGATAAAATTTTACTTAAATAATGTGTCAAAAAAGAGACAAATATGGTTTTTTTATGAGTCAAATTTCTCAAATTTTGCTGTTTTTATGTGCCAAACGCCAGTCAATACAGCGTTTCAGATAATCCACATATTCGGGGTTTTTACACATTCCTTTGCCATCGGTATCGGAAATTTTTGCCACATCCATACCATTGCAAGCAGTGGTTTTCATGACAATATTTAAGGGTTCAACATCCGTGTCATTCGCTATATAAGTTCCGATACCAAAGGCTGTTTTGGTCTTTCCCTCAAAGTAGCTGTGGATCTTGTCTGCCCTTTCAAAGTCAAGACTGTCGCTGAAAAGAAGTGTCTTTGTCTTTGGATCTATGCCCAGTTTTTTATAATGCTCTATCATGATATCGCCCCACTCAAACGGGTCTCCGCTGTCATGACGTACGCCGCTGAAAAGTGTGGCAAACGTCAGCTGAAAGTCTTCAAGAAAGCATTCTGTAGTGATCGCATCGGTAAGTGCTGTACCGTTTAAGACACCGTATTCCTTTACCCATGCATCCATTGCAAACCAGTTGGAATAGGCCGGATTGTGCTTGTGAGTTCCCTGTCCTATGCACATGATCCATTCATGAGCCATGGTTCCTACAGGAGTAACTCCAAACTTCTTTGCAAGATAAACATTTGAAGTACCTACGCAAACGGAATCCTTGTATTTGTGACCGCAAAGCTCCTTAACTGCAAGTTCCTGCGCCTCTGCGGAAAGTCTTCTTCTGAGGCCGAATTCACTGAAAGGTCCCAACTTGTACTTTCCTTCAAGAAGCCAATTCACTTTTTCAGTCAATTTTCTCTTAAAGCTATCAAGGAGCTTTGGATAGTCAAACGCCATGCGGAAATAGACTTCATTAACAATGGCAAGTGTGGGGATCTCATACATCGAGGTGTTTAACCATGTTCCCTTCGTCTCGATCGTAAGACCGCAATCCGCATCGGTTCCGATCTCAAAATCTGCGTATCTGGGCTGCCAGAGTCTTAAGAAATCAACGTAGGATCCCTTGATCCACTTAATATTGTTCAGGTACTCCAGTTCCTCTTCCTTGAAACGAAGCTCACAGTAGAGAAGGATCTGTCTTTTAATCTCTTCCACCATTTCCTTTGTGAAATGAACATCCTCATTTCTGCACTTAAAACTCCATGTTGTCTTGTAATCACTGAACTGATGATAGATTGCCTGTCCCATACTGAATTTGTACATGTCTGTTTCCAGAAGGCTGTTGATTATTCTTTCCATTTGTTCCCCTTTCAAAAAAGGCCTTTTCGGCCTTTTAATTGTTTTTTTCTTCACCGACAGCTTCTGCAGTAACCTCAGGTTCAGAGGCCTCCTGCTTTAAGCTTTCCTCTTCGGAAGCTGCCTGCTCCTTGGATTCCATTACAACTTCACTTAAGCTGATAACAGACTCCTCTTTCTTTTTCTTTTTTGCCAGCCTTTTAGCCAGCTTTGCTTCCTTTTTCGAAAGCCTTTCCTGCATTGCCTTTTCCTTTTCCACTATCTTTTCCTCTTTCCTGATCCTCTTAAATTCGGCCAGGAAAGTGAAAACAGACGCGATGTCACAGAGGCCGTCTACCGCAAGGAAAATACCCGTAAGGCGGATCATGGTGCTTTGGGCCGCATCTCTTTCAAGGATCAAAATGATGCCCAATGCCAAAGAGATCATAGAGATCACCAGGTTAACCCACCACTTGGGGCTTCCGGAGAATTTGAGCTCGTAGGCATATTGTGTCTTGAAGTAAGAGTTCATTATTATGCCGATCCCAATGAAAACCCAAAGGATGTCAAAGACGAAATCCGCTCCGAAAATAAAAAGGAAGCCCACCGCAAGTGCCAAGGCCGCTGCCACGACTCTGAAAGTAAAGGGTTTAGTACCCTTTTGCACCAGTATTGCTGTAAGAACAAAGGCTCCGGATACGACAAGCAGTGCTCCTATCACGTAACAGATCACTTTGCTGACGGTTTCCGGATAGATCACCATTACAACTCCGACTGCTATACTGATCACTCCCAGAACAAAGAGTTCTTTCTTTATGCTTTTAAACCATCTTACCAGATTATTCATATAAAAATCCTCCTTAAGAGTTTTTTTACCTGCCGAGATAATATATAGCAAGTATACGCTCTTAAAGAGGATTTGTAAAGTTTAGCGGGAAAGAGTGATCACCTTGTCAGATCCGATCTGCTCTATAGTTTCCTTGTCATGAAGGATGACAATAGCTCCGGTCGACAGTTCGTTAATGAAAGCTGCCAGTTCTATTCTTGTTTCCTCGTCCAAAGAATTATTTGGTTCATCGAAAAGCCAAAGAGACGGTCGTCTGGCAAATGCACGCGCCAGTGATACTCTCTGCTTTTCACCTCCTGAAAGGCTTTCGTTTGTAACCTCGCGATCTTTGATGTCCAAAAGGCCAAACTTTTTCAGGGCATTATCGATCTCTTCTTCCTTTAATCTCTCGTCCCCCATTACCACATTGTTCCTTACGGTGTCTTTAAAAATATAGGGGTTTTGAGTAACATATCCGATTTTTCTCCTCAAGGATGAGATCGAGATGTCATCAAAATTTTGTCCGTTGATCTTGACTTCTCCCTTGTATCCCGGAAGCAGACCAAGCAAAACTTTAAAGAATGTGGTTTTTCCGACTCCGTTCTCTCCCAGGATCAGGATCTTGTCTCCGGCTTTATAATCAAGATCCAGCTTGGCAGTTTCGTTCTCATCGTCATAAGAATAAGATACATCCTTAAAGCTGATCTCATCGATTCCATCAATCTCCTTTTGGCCGGATCTTTCAGGCTCGGAATACAATTCTTCCATTCTGACATAAAGATTGTCTATCTCCGGCTTTTTTTCGATGATTTGGATCAGGCTTTCATTCAGCATTTGAAGAACAGGAAGTACGCCCATCATCAGGATCACCTGTCCCGGGTTGATCATCTTTTCTGTCACAAGCACAGCTCCCGCAATGATTATCAAAAGATCCGTAACCAGAGAAAGGGCATTCTTTGTCTTCTCGTATCTGACACTGAAAGCAATGAATCTTGCGCCTATCTTTTTAAAGTAGATGCTGAACAGCTTTCTCATATGATCGATCCAGCCGTCTCTGATCCCCAATGCCGCAAAAGCTTCCGTCTTTTCCGCAAACACCAGTTCTGCGGTCTTTAGATCCGTGGCAAATCTTCTCTTTTCTTCATCAAACTTCTTAAGCTTTTTTTGCTGTAACAACGGCAGCAAAACTCTGATCCACGAAAGGAGAAAAGCAACCAGGATGTATATGATGTTACTGCCCTTAACATTTAGGATCAGAAAAGCAGTAACAGCAGGAATGAACAAGATCTCAACGGTAATGTTGCTTAACGTTATGTAAAAGTCTATGGGATCCTGTTCAAGACGATACTCCGCTTCTCCGGCATCAAATCTTTTTACTTCGGAATAGCTTTTTTTCATAAATCTGCGTGTGACCATTTCACAGTACGGTAATGATTGTTTGAACATCAATAATTCCGCAAAAGTTTCGGTCAGGGGAATTATAACGAGCAGTACAAGAAGTGACACACCCATACGTACCACAGTCTCCGTATCGACGCTTTTTCCGTAAGTTAAGATGTCATCGGCCATAATCCCCAGGTTCCCTGCCAGTTCCACCATTACGATGCCTTCCATTATCTTTCTTGCGGCGTACAGTAAAAAGGCCGCCCACATTGTACTGTATATGTCTTTATTGATCAGTTTTTTATTCACAGATGACCTCCCCCTTTTCTATCCTAACCACGTCATCCGCAATTGAATCCATTCTGTCTCCGTGAGTGACGATCACCCACGCATTTCTGTATTCCTTTAATTCTCTGAACAGCAACCTGAGTCCTTTTTCATCCAATGAATTTTCCGGTTCATCTGCCAATAGCAATCTGCTTTCATTTCCCAGCGCGAACGCCAGAAAGACCTTTTTCCTTTCCCCACCGGACAGTTCACTGATCTTCTTTTTGTACAGTTCTTCGTCCGTCAGTTCGAAGTCCAATGCAAGTTTTGTGATCTTCACCCTTTTGTTTTCATCAGCCATATCGAACAATTCTTTCGCAGTTATCGGAAGTTCTATATCCTCCTGCTGCATAAAGAGAATGTCCTCCGGGAAATTTAATTCCGGATCTTCATGAGACTTTCCGCCCGCATCTATGTAACCGACTGTTCCTTTTGAGGGCTTCTTTAATCCGCTGACAACACGGAGGATCGTACTTTTCCCGGAACCGTTTTCACCCTTTAACAGTGTTTTTCTGTCCTTTCCGAAGACACCCGAAAAACCGTTAAGTATCTTGTCGTTCTCGTTTTCTATGCCTACATCATCAAATACAACTCTCTTAAACGAATCCAGGAAAGCATCTTCTTGCTGTTCTCCGTTTTTAAGAAGTCTGGCCTTCGCAGCCTTGTACTCCGCTCTGTCGGAGATCACCGCCGTGACAGCTCCCATTGCAGCAAAAAAGCTTGCTGAGAGTGCGATCACCGTAATCGCTCCCTCAAGTCCAAGGAGCCTGTTCATTACCATAAAACCACAAACGACATAAAGTCCGTATTTTAGAACACTTTTTACAAGCAGATACAGTGCACCTTCTGTCTGTGCGGAGAGGATCGATCTGTTTCCGATCGGAATGTAAGCTTTGTTAAGCGCGTGTATCCTGCTTTCAAACCAGCTTCCCGCACCAAAGACCTTAAGAGTACCGAATCCTTCTACTCCCGACATATATTCATCCGTTATCTCACCCTCTATATCACGACATTCTGTGTAAGCTTTTTCCAGCCATTTCTTTACAATGATCGGAGGGACGATCTCCAGAATTGCCATTGCAACCACCACTGTAAAAACAGGCCAGCCTTGTCTAAAGATCAGGATCGAATAGATCACTGCGATCAACGCCCAGGCAATTGCTCCGGGGACAGCGTCAAATTCATATTTTGAAACCGTCTCTGTGTCATCATCGATCTGCTCTTTTCTGTCTCCGACTCCCTGTTCATTCTCCCTGAGTGATGAGCAGGAAGAAATGATGCGATACACTTCTTCCTTTTTTTCCTGCTTTGTGATCGAGAACACCCTTTTATATGCATTAAGCAACAGTCCGTCCGCTGCCTTCAATACAACTACTGCCGCCACGATAATGGCACTGCACTTTAATACACAGATCAGATCCCCCGTCAGAGCTCTGTCAGCGATCTCCGAAATCCCCCATGCAAGTACAAGGTCACCGGGTATCATGATCAGTATTGTTGCTATTCTAAGCGCAAAAGCGCTGTTTCTTTTCATTTTTTATAACTCCTGTTAATAATATCCTGATTGCTGATCCCGCCTTCTTATCGGGATTTTAGTCTTTTTTTATACCACAAACGTATCTACAGGTCAACACCACATTTTTTTTGCTATATTTTTTTAAAAAAATGTTATCATTACGTTTTTTTATAATAACATCTTACCGAAAAAATGACACCGCAAATATGTCCACAAAACTTTTTTAAAAAAAGACATATTTGCGGTGTTCAAAATCAAATATTTATGGCAGAATATACCCAGAACACGAGAGGTGGGGCTTATGTTTAAAT
>JAILNG010000083.1 GCA_024691875.1 Lachnospiraceae bacterium
TAGTTCTTGTAGGCTTCTTCCATATCCACGAAAATGGGGACCGTGTTTTTATCCCGAAGCTGGAAGGAGATCTCAGCGTCAACGGGACAGTATTTTTTGATGCCGGCATTCATGGCGTTTCTGACGGAAAAAGCGGAAGAAAGCGCGCATATAGTGACGAAAAGCATCAGGCAGATCACTGTCATCGCAAAGACCATGGTGTTTACTTTACTGCTGATCTGTCTGAAGGTGAAAGTGTTCAGACCGTTGAAGTAGGACTTTTTGAAGGACATGAAGATCCTTAAAAGAAATCCCGAAACAGAGAGGAAGATCAGGAAAGTACAAACTGCGCCGGTTATAACTGTGGTGATAATGAGGTTTCTGCTGAGACCTTCGAAATCATAGGCAACTTTGTAGTAAGCCCAGGCAAGTCCTGCCGATGCCAGTAAAAAGATGATGACGGACAGAACCGGATTGCTGACTTTGATCTTTTCGGATCTCTTGCCGCTCTGGATCAGGTCGATCAGCTTCATCTTTGTAACTGAGGCGCTGTTAAACAGCATCACTACGATGTACATGATGGTGAAATACAAAACTGTCTGAGCAGCAGCACTTCCGGAGAAGGTGAACTTGTATTCGGTCATGTCTACGGCAAAGAGAGATGCTACTATGGCGCTCATGAACTGAGAAACTCCGACACCGATGATGAGGCCTACTACCAGAGATCCGAGGCCGATCATGATCGTTTCGGTCAGAAGAATGGCAGAGATCTTTCCTTTTCCCATTCCCAAAAGCATATAAACCGCGAACTCTTTATTTCTTCGTTTCATCAAAAATCTTGAAGAATAAATGATGAGAAGAGCGAGGATGATCGCAACGAACACACTGAAACCGCTGATGAGTGTTTTCAGCAGTCCGATGATCTCGTTCTGAGATTCTTTGAGCCTGAGCATTGCTGCCTGAGTACCGATGGCGTTAAAAATGTAAAATACGGAAACGCCGATCACGAGAGTGAAAAAATAAATGGCGTAATCCTTAATGCTTCTTTTAATGTTTTTGAAGGAGATTTTACAGAGCATCGCTTACATCACCTCCCAGAAGCGTCACAACATCAATGATCTTGTCAAAGAATTCCTTACGGGAAGCCTTGCCGCGTGAGATCTCATTAAAGATCTTACCGTCTTTGATGAACATTACACGACCTGCGTAGCTGGCAGCGAAGCTGTCATGTGTGACCATCATAATGGTGGCTGAGTACTCCGTGTTAAGGAATGTGAAACGCTCAAGAAGCATGCTTGATGCCTTTGAATCCAAAGCACCCGTGGGTTCATCTGCCAGGATCAGCTTGGGATTTGTGATGATGGCACGGGCGGAAGCGACACGCTGCTTCTGTCCTCCGGAAAGCTGGAAAGGATACTTGTTTAAAACATCGCTGATGCCCAGCTGTTCGGCTACAATCTGAACCGCCTTATCAATCGTCTTGACCGGCCATTTTTGGATCGAGAGGGCCAGCGCGATATTTTCATAAGCAGTAAGGGTGTCAAGAAGATTAAAATCTTGAAAGATAAAGCCGAGCTTTTCTCGTCTGAAGTTGTTAAGCTTCTTACCTTTCAGTTCCGTTATGTCCTGGTTTTCCAAAAAGATGTGACCTGAAGTAACGCGGTCGATGGTGGATATGCAATTTAGGAGAGTGGTCTTTCCGCTTCCGGAAGCTCCCATGATGGCAACGAATTCGCCCTTTTCCACTTTAAAAGAAATGTCGTCTATTGCCTTTGTAAGGCTGGATTTGTTTCCGTAGTATTTTTCGATCTGTTGAACTTTGAGTAATTCCATGAGAAGTGTTCCTTTCATATTTTTTCTGTATTGTACTGAAAGGTGAGCGTTCTGTCGTTGGTTTAATCCAAAATTACCTTACATTTTCGTAAGGTAATTAAGATGGGATCATGACATTTTTAAATGAGTGTTTTTGGAAAAAGTGAAAATCAATTCGGTAAAAGAACCCTGTTCGGAACGGACGGAAAGGCTGTGCCCAAGGCGTTTGCAGAGGCTTTTTACGATGTAAAGTCCCATGCCTGTGGAGCCGGGGTTTGTGTGACCGTTACTTCCCGTAAAGCTCTTATCAAAGATGTAGGGGAGATCTTCTTCAGGGATTCCGATACCGTTGTCTTTGAAGGAAAGGACGGTGGCGTGATCGTTACATTCCGCGGTGACCGTGAGGCAAAGCGATCGACTTTCGTCCCTGTATTTTAAACTGTTTGCGATCAACTGGCCGAAGATAAATTCCAGCCATTTGCCGTCGGTAAGGACAGCCGTGTCCAGGCCGTCGGTTTTGATCTCCGCATCGGCCGACTGCAACGCCTCACGGTTTTTGAGGGCCGCATTTCCGAAAGCTTTTTTAAGAGTAACTTCCTTAATGATGTAATCTTTTTCGGCATTTTCACTGCGTGCATAATAGAGAACGTTTTCGATGTAATCGTCCAGACTCTTGATCTGGGCCTTCATCTTGTTTTTGATCTCGGGATTGTTCTGACCGATCAACTCTAAAGTGGCCACAGGAAGCTTTGCTTCATGCACCCATAGCTCGATGTACTCACGGAATTCTTTGTTCCGGCGTTTGTAGAGAGCTACGTTTTCAGCCATAGATTTTGAGCATGTGAAAAGTACGTCCTTAAGGATCGCTCCTTCAAGAAATTCCGCCTCCGGAAGCATTTCCGGCAAAAGATACTTCTGATCGAGGTCGTTAAGCATCATGTAGAGATTGTTATAATAATTCTTTTTTCGAGTGTAATCCGCAATATCCGCGATCAAACAGGCGGATAAAAAGATAGATGAAAGGACGATGATCAGCTCCGCTCTTGTTCTGAATGCGATCAAAAAGATGAGAGAGGAAAAAAATGCCACAGCCCTTATGATAAAAAGTGTACTTCTGTCCTTCAGATGATCTTTAAATTTCATTTTAAAATGTAACCCTGTTTCTTTCTGGTCTCGATGGCGTCGGGGAGACCCAAATCCTGCAGTTTTGCACGAAGTCGGCTGATGTTCACCGAAAGCGCATTGTCATTGATAAACTCATCATTGTCCCAAAGAACGGTCATCAGCTCGTCTCTGGACACGATCTCATCGGGGTGATCCAGAAGGAGCTGGAAGATCAGCATCTCGTTCTTGGTCAGCATCTGTTCGTTTTCGTTGGCGGAAAGGGTTCCCTTAAGAGCGTTCACCTTGATATTTTTGTACATCCTTTCCGATCCGGTCTTTTTCGACCTCTTTAACACGGCTGAGATCCGAAGCATCAGGATCGTGGGATTGTAGGGCTTTGTGATGTAATCGTCCGCACCGTAGCTCATGGAAAGGAATTCGTCCAGTTCGCCTGTTCTGCT
>JAILNG010000011.1 GCA_024691875.1 Lachnospiraceae bacterium
TCGTTGAATGCAAATTCTTCTGTCTCATCTTCTTCATCTTCAAAGAGACTGTCATCCGGAACATAGTCATCAGGCACTTCCGGAGCCATTACAACATTTCTTCTTCCCGCCGGGATTCTGGTCGCAAGTTCTTCAAGAGTAGCCTTCTCACTGAGTGCCATCTGACGGGCATTCTCTTTATTGAACTTGATCATTGTCTTTACGCCTGCATTCTGTTCAATGATCACCTTATCAATCTTAAACTGCATCTTGGAAAGGTGATTTTCCTGAGCGTCCGCATTTTTCTTCATTGCAGCGAACATTGCCCGGCTGGTTCTGTCAAGGCTTGAAACCTGTTCCTCGATCTTCTTCTTAAATTCTTCGTCTGCCTTTTTTCTGTCTTCCTCTCTGACCCTGTCCAGTTCTTCCTGTGCTCTTGTCAGCTCATCAAAGATGTCGTCTTTTCCCGCAAACATTGAATCCAAAAACAGAAATGCTGCCACCATAAGAAGTGCACAGGCAATTCCAACCACCCAGTAGATATCATGGAATTCCAGCAGTACGAAGATTGCTATGAAGCAGGCCGCCGCAAAAAACATTCCGGATATCACTTTTTTACCGGCTTCATTTTTCTTCGGCGTTTTTCCTTTTTTTCCTGTTCCGAAAACTCTGTCTTTAAAATTTATCTTCTTCATAAAGTTCTCCCATATACAGCTTTATTGTCTGTCCGTAAACCCTATAGTCTGTATAGTATATCGACCTTTTGTTGCATATATTATAGCCTATTTTCCATTTTAGCACAAATTTAAAACACTTAATATTGGTTCTTGCCTTTTTTCGAATTTCAGTCTATAATCTCTCTTGTTCGTTCCTTTAGTTAAATGGATATAACGGGTCCCTCCTAAGGATCAGTTGTGGGTTCGATTCCCGCAGGGAACGTTTTTTATTTGCTGTCGCTTCGGCGACTTTTTTTATTCCCCGTCCTCGTAATAGGCCTTGATCCTTATAGGCTGATTGTAATCTCCGAAATTTTCTCCGAACAGGGTGCATCCTCTCGGATTTTTTGCATCCTTGGGTACTTCGATCTTAAAAGCTATATAGGAATTGTAATTTATGTTCAGGTCTTCTATCGTAACATCTGAGATCTTGTTTGTCCCGTCTATAAAAGTCCCTTCCGAATTAATGATGAGCGTTTTCAGTAGTCCGTACTGATTTAAGGTATCGGGCCACCAGCTCGGAGAAACGTATCCTTTTCTTGCTCCGTAATCTCCGGGGCTTACCCACATTCCAAGCTTTTTGTTATTGACCGAAAAGTATATGTCCGACGGATAGTCTTCTATATAGCCCGGTGCTTCGGATGAGATTTCAAAGGAGATCTGAAGCTCGGTGAGTTTCTGTCCCGCCTGGAGATGATTCGGCAGATTGTATTCCACAAACCCGGTGCCAAACCATAATATGCCTGCATTAAAGCGTTCCGAAAAAGAAAAGACTCTGGGATCGTCAAGCGATCCGATAATGTCAGTTACTGTTGAAATGCCGCAAGTCGGTGCAACAACGGCATTTGTGTAATGCCCCACGCTCACATCATCCGTGTAGCATCTTCTTGTGTCCTTTTCGGGCGCAAAATCCACCATCAGACGGTTGTATCTGGGGCGCACGATCTTCATCGTACCCCTTTTTCCGGAAGTTGTGCGGATCTTGATGAGTCCTGCTTCCTCCAGTTTTCCCACATGCATAGATATAGCGCCGTTTGTAAGTCCCAGTGCCTCCGCCAGATCATTCATGCTGAGGTTGTCGTTTTTGTAGATCATTTCCATGATCCTGAGTCGCATAGGCGTACTGAGCGCCTTAAAAACCGTTTCAGCCTCCATGATATTGTTAAAATAAAGCATTTTGTTCCCCCCTTAATAAGCTTCATATATTTTTTTGATCTCTTCGGCACTTTTCACTTCCGGATAGATCACCAGCTCCGAAAGATCGCCTATAAACGACGGCTTGTACGGATCTCCGCCCAGCCAGAAATTGTAGACGTATCTCTGCGTGGGCACCTGATTTGTATAAGCCACCGCTTTTCCATCCAGATACAGGATCGCTTCTTCCGTTTCCGTGTTATAGCTCATTGCCACATGCCGCCAAACACCCGGCTCAAAGATCGGTCCCTTGGTGTCGATCCACTCGGAAGCGTCTCT
>JAILNG010000152.1 GCA_024691875.1 Lachnospiraceae bacterium
TTGTTTTCATCAGAACCGGATGAATATACTTGATATGAATAACAAAATGAAAAAATTGAAGACATGGAGCTTCAAAAATGTTAAATGAGAAATTTATCCGTTATGAAGACAAAATCCTTTGATGTTAGTATAAATCAGCAATACTACAACTGTAGGTATCGAAATGTTATCAAGGCCTCTTTGCCATTAAGAAATCCATAAAAATGTCAGATCATGTTTTAATAATTCAAAGAAGTGGAAGAAATGGAGTTGTTTTTGGCCGTAATAAAATCATATTCAAAGGCAGATAATACACGGCTTTTGACATTTTCCTTTAGCCATGTCTATATAAAGAAGTGGAAAGAATGGAGTTTTCCCTCACGACCATATCTTTTATCATTGCCTTCTCTTCTACTCCAACCAGCGAGAAAAAGTATTTAAAGCCATCCTTTCATCTGACTTTTACGACGTTTCGACTGATCATTGCGGAATAGGTTTATTTAAAGAAGTGGAAGAAATGGAGTTAAAAATCACTCCAAAACATCCTCTGGACACTGATAATTCAACAGGGGTAGTCCATTGTATTTAGCCATTTCTATATAAAGAAGTGGAAAGAATGGAGTTCGATAATCTATACCATCAGATTGTTTTCAAAGCCTTGAAATATAAGGCTTTGTGGCTTATCTCTTTAGCCATAAACATATAAAGAAGTGGAAGAAATTGAGTTAAGATCACTCCAAATCATCCTCCGAATACAGATAGTTCAACAGGGGTAGTCCATTGCGTTTAGCCATGTCTATATAAAGAAGTGGAAAGAATGGAGTTCGAAAATCTATACCATCAGATTGTTTTCAAAGCCTTGAAATATAAGGCTTTGCGGTATCTCTTCTTAGCCATGACCATATAAAGAAGTGGAAGAAATGGAGTTAGGACTGATCAAAGAAATGGAAGAAACGGAGTTAGGACTGATCAAAGAAATGGAAGATCCGGAGATAAAACAAAAGTCTTTGATTCTTGTTTGAACCTGATAGCACAGGGCTTTGAGACAAATCCTCACGCCGTTTCTATATAAAGAAGTGGAAAGAATGGAGTGTTTTTTCTCTCCTTTTCTGCTTCTGAGCAACAAAATATCCTGGAATTATCGATGCAGATGCAGGCAAATTGGAGCCATCCGGAAAAGAAGTGGAAGAAATGGAGTTTAAAAATTCGACTCAACCGGTCATGTCATAAGGCATTGAAACACCATATTTTAGCCACTTCTATATGAAGAAGTGGAAAGAATGGAGTTTATTTTTTCTCCTTATTCTCATTGTTCATACAGAGAGATCTGTTTTCCGAGCTCCTGACTTGTTCCGTGCAAATCCGACCTTCAAGCGAGAAATGCATTGCTCACGACCGGTTGTTTTTATCGAGATTTTGAGTCGTGAATTGCATGATCTTATATTCACTTCCGGATGTCGCAAGGTGAGATGACGACGTAAGGAGAAGCTATATATGGTCGTGGGTGGGAAAACCAAAGGATTGACCGAAAGGAAAGTGTAATAAATGGTCACTGAGGTCGCTGATAAATCAAAAGTGTAGTTTTTGGCCTAAGCCTCTGCAAATTACTACACTTTTGTGTCGGATCAGGAGTCATGATCTCTCCTCTCCTCTTCTTTTTTTTAGTCGTGAATGACGACGTTCAGATTAAGAAGGGAGTCGTGAGTATAATTGTTTATGTGTATGAGGTCGTGAGGACGAGTGAGGGTGGAAACCGCTTATGTCGCAACTGTTAAAAAAGAAGTGGAAGAAATGGAGTATTTTTATGCTCCGCCTGTTGCATTTCTTTTTTTGTTTTGTTATTATATTGTCGAAGAAGTGGAAGAAATGGAGTAAAATTTTACTCCACGGAACAAAGAAATGGAATAAATGGAGTTTACATGGGACGAAAAAAGAATGAGACAATAGAACAGGTTGAAGTTATGGACGCGAAAGACAGCGCTTTTTGGGAAGACGAAAACGGCCAGCTGGAAGTCTTTAGCGAAGATCGCAAACGTTCATTTGGTAACATCATCAAGAAGTCGAACTCCTTGATTAACCGTATCGGTAAGGTGACTTTGCTTTCGGAGAAAATTTTACTTGTGGCTTTGGCTAATACAAGGTATATTGAGCCGGGAGTTCTTTCAGGCACACTGGAGGAAGTTTACTTTAAGGATATACTCGCAAAGACGGGGACTTATTTCGGCGAAGGATATATTTCGTCTTTCAAGAACACGGAGCTTAGAAAAATTCTGGGCAATAACAGCGGAAGCTATTATGAGCAGATTGATAAGCTCATGAACACTCCAAATTTTGCCGAGTCTTGGAAAATCATATATAAAGACAAAGATATAATCGGATTCACCAACCTTGTTATGGGGACAACCTATGACAGCAGAACCGGAACAACATATATCAAGTGGAATCCGGACATGAAAGAGAAGATCATAAACTTGACATCGAACTATACAGAGCTGGATAAAAGCATTGTTTTTAAGTTTAAGACTTTGTATTCGTTCTCGCTGTATCAGATCCTGAGAAGCAGGCTGTGCCTTGCTATAGATAAAGACAAACGTCGTGGATATCCGATCCTCCCGGAATATACTTTTTCTTTTGATTTGAGTGAGTTCAAGTTCCTTACAGGAGTCCTGAGCGTTGATATCGGATCCAAAAACAGTGAAGCCGCGACTGTTGTTAAATCATTGCAAAACGAACAGTTTTCCCAGGCTGAGCAATTCTTACCGGATAGCATCAAGAAGTACACGAAGTATACTGATATACGACGCTATGTCCTGGATAAGGTGTTTAAAGAAGTAAACGGCTTCGATAACAACAATTATGAAGAGGAAAATATTGACGAATACCTTAAAAAATGCGAGAATATCCATAAAACTGACATGCATTTCAGATTCAGGCCGATCAAAAGCGGAATCGGAGGCAAGGTTTCTGCTGTAGAATTCCTCGTCCGATGGGATAAAACCGCTGACAACAAGTATATCGGTAACAGCCAGATTGTTCAGTCTGATAAACCGGATGTTGTCGAAACTGTTGAAGATAAAGCCAATGACGGCCACATGGAAATGCTTGATAAGCTGTCGGAGCTCATAAAGGAGCCGCTTTCTTTTGCTGATCTTAAGACTATTGCTATTGCGGCAGATTGGGATCTGGAGAAAGTCAGAAAAGCTTATCATATTTCACAGTTCAGCAAGATCAATAATCTTACCGGATTTCTGCTTAAGGCTATTAGGGAAAATTATGAGGAACCGGTAGCAACTGATAAAAAGATGAAAACAAAAAATAGTTCCATCGAAAAATATTTGAGCAGGTACAGCCAGCGAGAATACACCCCGGGACAGATGCTGCACATAGAAAAGGAAATGATTCGCAGAAGTCTGGGCGTTGATATTCCAAGAACCGATGATGAGGAGGATTTATGAGATTTGATACAGGTTCTGCACGAACCGGTATATGGCAGATCCAATCATATGATGATGTGCTGCTTCAGGAATCAAAAACAGTTAAGAAAATGTACAAGGGAAAGAAAAGGTTTGACAGATTCTTATTTCTTGGTTTTTTCCCGCACTTTGTAATAACACAAGTGGGTATAGGTATACTTGTGGTACTCCCGTTTATTCTTTTCTTTGCTACGCTGGGAAATAATCCGTTTAATTATCGGTTTTTACCGTTTTGTGGCATCGAAATTCTTTTTGTTGTTGCAAATGTCATCCTGTTGACTCTCTTTCACCTTATAGCTTGCGGGGGGCTTCAGAATGCCTACGTGAATAGGATGTACTATTTCGGTTGTAGGGATTTTAAGGAGCATTACGAGAAGCTCCTGAGTGACGAGAAAATTACGGATGAGGACAGAATGCGGGATCTTGAAGAATATAAAAGGTCTCCGTTTTATTGGAATTTTGATGGTTCCGCCGGTCCTATTGCAAAGCCGGATGTCGTAAGTGAAAATATCAGCGAGCCCGATCCTCACGACTCTGATGTTGTGACAATTTCGGACGAACGACTCAAAGAATATGATGACCAGCAGAGAATGTTGGATGAGCTCAGCAAACTCCGTGGTGATTCATCAGATCACGACGACGCTTTGCTTTAAGTGATTTACGCTACCAGAATTATAAGAAACCCCATAAGATACATTACCTTCAGAGAGCATCTGTTGAATCAGGTGCTCTTCTTTTTGCGATTTTTCCTGTACTTTCAGTGCTCATCTCTTCTCTCCAGCTGTCACCCACGACATTCGGTCGTGTCTGGATATATTAACGACTGCAGGTCTCTCTTCTCACGACTTCCAGATTCTTCCAGGTTCTTCCATGTTCTCCCTCAGCTTTCTTTTTCACGGCCATAAGTCGTTTATTCAGCTCCTGTATTTACGACCATAAGTCGTTCCGTTAATTTTGCTGTCGATATGACTAAAGGTCGTTAGGGGATAACCTTTCAGGCAATAACATTCCGGACGATAATTCGCAGGTTAAGTAAGCGAGGAAGTTTCAGAGAGTCGAGGTGGAGGATCCTGCGCAGCCACTCAGCATCATCTTTCGGCGGGTCGGAATATATATGGCGTCGGAATACACGACGCGAGTAAAGGCCCGGTGAATGACAACGTACAGAGGGTGGCAAGTGTATCGGGATGAGCCCATGCATATGGCTGGTGTTATATTATATCTATATAGGGGCAATAACCTTAGAGAGTACATCAATTACGAACGGTTTTGATACAGCCATTGCTATTACGACATGTATGCGAATACCAAATGTGTGAACGCCTTGCACGCGATGTTTATGTGTTTGGCACTATATAGCAATCGTTACGTGGCAATATATAGCCAACTTCTTTAAGCTTTTGGCAGTCGTTTGCATCTGGTGATGTATTGCTTTGCTCTACACGACTATATGGCGAAGTATACAGAGAGTCGTGAGGCTGTAACGTCGTGATGGATCAGGATGAAGTGTATTGGAAGGTTATTCCAGTCACGACTATAGGTATTATGATCCTGACGACTTTTTGTGGCAAGCCACGACTGGAATCACTGGCATCGTTAGGACGAGCCAGATATTTCACGACAATGAGTCGTGTCGGAACACTGGTGTTCTTACGACGCTTGGCATTTCTTACGATGTGTTATGGGCAATTGCACACCTGTTACGACGCCATAAGGGATGGCAGAATACTGTATTTGGTCATTTGTTTATTGTGCAATATATAGACAACCAATATGTGCATAATATAGACAATCCTTTTGCAAGGAACTCCGAGCCGCACCGCTCTGGCGGGGCTGTATGAAACTATGGAACTCGCACGACTGAAGGCTTTTAAAAGGCGCAGCGTGCACGGCGGATTGATGTGTCGACCGCACGACCCCATACTTCTACCTTTGGTCGTTAGTTTATACACGTCGTTTATTGGCTTTGTCGGAGGTCGTGTCCTCTCCCATCCGTTCATTCCCTGTCCTTTCCAGGAGGGCCTTTGCATGACTGTTCGTCATGCAAATATAAGGGTATTGCACTTACGACGCAAAGTCGTGAAAAAGGCGCCTTACGACCGTATTCTACGAGATCAAATATGGTCGTGGGATAGAGAACGCACGCCGATGTGATGTTGCAAAAAGTCGTGAAGTAACAATCTTACGACTTGATGCTATAAAGATGATTATGGTCGTGAGGGAAAGACTATTGGCATATGCAGATGATGCGGCCGCGAAAAACAGAGGTTGTGAATGGATCTGTTTACAATCGTGAGGCAGAGACCAGTTTATGTATATAGTCGTGGGGAATGCTAGTTAATAGGGCAGATTGGAGTCGTGGAAGGATGCCTGAGGACAGATATGTTTATAGTCGTGTAGGCAGGTACCAGATTACAGATACACCTATAGTCGTGATGGGAATACCTTACGACGTTATGCAAATAAATCGCACCCAGCGGCGGGTGGTCATCGCCTTCAAAGAATCTCAGCTTTTACTAAAAACACAGAAATACGTTCAGGGTATACACTTCGAAGCGTCGGGATCTACACATACGACTTTATACTGATAGAGAAAAGCGCTTACAACGAAAGGATTGTTAAGCAAACCACTTGGTTTTGAACTCACGACTCAATTTTTTAATATCAGTCGTGGGCTTGAGACTGCATGACGAAAGGTTTGGAACAAAGGAGAAAGGTCGTTGGTTCGTAAACGCACGTCGTTTTGTTATGAAGCCGAATAGCGTCGTGAGGAAGAGACCGCACGTCGTGAGGTTAATATTATGTGGTAGTCGTGAGCGGTAGGGGAACGCCTTAAGAGAGTCGCCCCGGCAGACGAAAAGATAAACATCTACCCAGTCGTGGGTATAGAAGCGTCAGAATCGCAAATCACGACTCTAAGCAATTTGATTCTTGCGGGGTATATTATATTGGCTCCTTTTAGCCATATAATAACGCATTATATTTTTGGCTAAAATATCGCCAAAACATATATATGATATGGCTATATTTTGAAAAAAAATAGGCTCCGAATTGGAGCTGTTAAGTGGAAGAATGCTATGGATCATGCTTAAGCATATACATAAGCAATTGCTTAAGCAATTGCTATAGCAAATGCTTAAGACTATGCTCAAGCAAATGCTATAGCAAAGAAAGGAGGTTTAATCGGCGATCATTCGTAAGAAGCCCTTTGCGTTAAGCATTGCAGGATCGTCGTAAGTCTTTGCCGCAGGTAACAGCTCACAGATTTCGTCGTGGAACAAAGCACTCGCTCCTCCGACAAAAGCAAGAGGCATATGCTTTAAATCCCAACCGTGCTGTTCACAGTTATGCTTTATAGACTTTACATGGGCCATCTTGTATTCCTTAATAAGCTTTTCGCTGCCTTCGGCACGACCGCTTTTTGAAGTGTTGTCCGGAAGAAAACCTTTCTCGATGATGTCGTCCATAAGGTAATGAGGAATATCTTCTCCGTAAACCTTGAAGAGCTCTTTGCGAAGTCCCTCCTTAAAAACGTTACTGCCCAGGTTGTCTGTGAACAGTGTTGAGATTACTGCTGCGCCTCTGTCATAAACGCAACAGTTGATGTTGAGCCCACCAATGTCGATGATCCCTACCATTCCCTTAAGCAAACTGTCATCGATGTACAGAACCCCTGAACCTTCGGGTGCCACAATGGCCTTACGGACAAAGAAGCGCTTCGTGATACCGTTTACGGTAACGATAATGTTGTTTTCCGGGAAAATGAACTTAAGGTATTCATCCTTCTTCAGCTTGTTTTCGCAGATAGCGATGGGACATCCAATAACGATCCTGACGTCGTCGTTGTTGTCAACAAGCTGGTGAAGAGCAGTGTAGGTGGTGACACGATGGATCTTCTCTGCTTTTGAAGAAATGGCCGAACCTGTAGAAGCCTGCCGTCCTACGATGAACGTCTCATTTGCATATTCGGTTATGAAACTTCCGGGAGCGGCGACATCGTTTGTAGTCGGATCCATGCGTGTCGAAAAGACGATTGACTTATCGGATCCGTCGGGTTTCCTCATGCGAGCTTTTGTGTCGGATTTACCGGCATCGATTGATACTAATCTTAACATTTTATTGCCTTTCTTGTTTAAATAATGGTTGATGAGTTAATGAATGCCTTGGATACTGACATTCCCATTTCGATTACTAGGTCTTTGAATTCATTGAAGCGGTCCTCCGACATCGAAACGATATCAATACCGTTTTCAAGAATCGACTGCCGTTGATCTTCATCGAACATTGAAAGTCTGGAAGTACTACTATCGGGTTGAACATCATTTGGAATGTCACTGTCCTCTTTCGCTGCGTTTGCTTTGGGGATTTGTTCAACGGGTGCTTTTAATACCGAAGCCCCTGAGTGTGAGGAGCTTGTTGACAACATCGGTTTGGGTTCATTCAGCAAAACGCCTGCTGCATTCTTAGCTGCATTGACGAGGAACGATATCTTTCCGCGTCCGAGCATTCCGCAATACTCATAAAACCAACGATGTTCGGGATTGTCTATATTAAGATTTAGATATACGATTTTCCTCTTCAACGGAGCTGCCATCCTTTCTGTCTTTGTAACGCTGCTTGATCTCTTTGCGACGAGTTTCCTGTTCCTTCCAGATTTCTTCAAGAAGCTTTTCCTGTCCGTGTTTGTTTAGGATTTTTTCGACCGCTTTCATCCGGGCCTCAACTTCTTCCTTTATCTGCAGTTCCTGATTTTTTGTGTGATAATGAGCAAATATTTCGCTTTCCTTTGTGTAGATCTGAACCAAAAGCTTAAAGTATTCTGCACGACTTTTGGACTTTGATTCATCGATGGTCTTGTTATATAAGCCTTGGAAATAAGGATCCGCTTTCAAGATGTTCTCCAGAGTTTTTTCGAGCTCGTCAAGGCCTTTAAGGCTGTCTTCGAATTCCTTGTACTGTCCTTCTTTTTCCTCGTAATCCGCAAGCTTTTTGGAAAGCTCGTGAACTTTTGCCTCAAGGCTGTTGACTTCTTCTTTGCGTTTCTTTGTCTTGTAGTCAAGCATTTCAAGGTGTTTCTTCTTATCGCCCTTTGTTCTTTCTGTTTTTTCTATTTCCATTCCATGAGCGATGCAGATGTCAGAGAACATGTTTCGTTCGATGTCGGTAAATACCATCTTTCGGTTATTATGACGACCGATCGGCATTTCTTCATCGGGAAGGCTGATCCCCATTCTTTTAAGAGATCTTTCCTGACAGACACATTCGTTTCCGCCATCATCGTAATCGATCCACGATCTTCTTACATGGACGTGAGCAGTTACTTCACCATAATCAATAAAATGATTCTGGTTTTCATCGCAATGTAAGGACATGTTTATTATCTTACAATAATCTCCGAAGTGTTTTTCAAAGGCGTCCTTATATTCCATGGCGCAGGCCCAGAGATCTTTGGGAGTAGCAGAACCTGTTTCACAGTTGCCGATTTCGATTATCATATCTTCAGGCTGAGAGTTTCTGCTGCTCATATATTCAGCTATGCTTTTGTTACGGGCGTAATGGTTATTTTTGGCATTGCGTTGTCTTTGCCATTTTAAATGATCTGTAAAATGCTCAGCATAGAAATTCTTTTCTATCTGCTCAAGCTTCAGATCCCCTTTTTCTTCGTGCGTTAAAACCTCACCGGTATACAAGTAATAGAGGTTGTCTTTTGTTCTTTCGTCGTCAATATGTGAAGCTTTTGTCGTGTCAAAGTTCCGATCGTTGTGCTTGCCTTTTTTATCAACACGTCCGCATACAAATGATATTTTCATATATAATTCCCGGGCGTTAGTATTACGCTAACGCCCTGCCTGCTAATCAGGCTCCTTTCTGTCGAAATGTCATCGGTGCAAATACTTCATGCCAAAGCATCAAGCACTCTCCTGCTCTTCATAACGGTAAATGCACTTGTAGGATACTTTGTGTGTAGTTCTGTCGTATCCTGTCGCCTGTACGATCTGTTTTACCTTGAAGTTTTCACAATAAATCATTGTCTTGAAACACTTCACCGCGTCTTCCATTGCAAGGTCATAATCGGAGTAATTACCCTTCATGGCGAGGTTCGCTATTTTTGACCAACCTTCGGAAGCAGAGTAAGTATGAAGTGTCGAGCTTACACGGCATCCGGATAGTCCAAGCGTAAGAGCTGCACAAACCTCAGGACCTTTTGTTTCACCGATCACAAACACATTTGCTCCTGCAACAAGAGCCATCTGGCCGAGGTCTTCGAGGTCAACTGCCTGCTGATCCTGGTTGCTGTATTCAACAACGTTCTGGAACATGTAACCCTTGTGGTAAGTGAACAGTTCGTTAGTTTCCTGTATTACAAGTACTTCGGCACTTTGTTCGTAGCCGTCTTCTATCATCCAGTTGAGACCGACTGTCTTTCCGGAACCGGGTCTGCCAACCCAGTCAATTCCGCCCTCTTTTCTTGCACAGTCGATAATCCAGTCTGCTACCTTTTCAGGAAAGAAGCCTTTTTCGATCAGTTCTTTCTTTAACAGCTTGTGTCTTGAAACTTTTCTGATATGGATCAGAGGATATCTGTTCGCTGATATGTATCCCGGATAGATGGTGAAACGGAGAATGAAATCCTCATCGTAATTGTAGGTGAATATTTGCTTCGGTAATCTCGGATCCAAGTGATTTCTTTCGTAGAGGTAAGTGCAGAAGCGGTCATAGTCTGCGTCGTTAATGAAACTTACGTTCGTTGAGTATCTTCCACCCTTTACTCTGACGCTTATATCATGAGGATCGCATATTTTGATATCTGTGATCTGAGGATCGTCGATCAAGTCCTGTACGATGTATAACTGGAACAATGAACGCCTCAACTTTTTGAGCATAACGGAGAGGTTTTCAGGCCGAAGTATTTTGGTGTCGACAAAATTTGTAATTAACTTTTTTTCCATCTGAGCCATATATTCTTCCGTTGCGGTTTTAGCTTCCCCGATACCTTTGTGAAGTACGTTGAAGTAATCATACTTTCCTGTACCGTTTACCTCTCTCATTATTGAGTTGAAGACAGATTCGAATTCGTCATAGTCACCGTAAATTTCCAACTGTCTATTGTAGCCTTCAAGGTCGTAGATAAGAGGAATGCTGTCTTTTGGATGCGGAAGTACTTCTCTTTCATAACTATCCAGCTGATTGAGGAAAGGGATCTCTTCCGAACAGTTCTCCATTATTTCTTTTTGAGTTTTTAATCTCTTTTCGTGCGCTTTTAAGAACTTTTCATCGTACTTGAAATTCTTAATTTCATCCGGAACAATGAGTCTTCCATGGACGATGATCTTCTTTTCTTCCTCTGGATCACGGGTTATCTTTTCTCCGATAAACTCAAAGAACCCGACGAAGTTGAATTTGCCGTCGTATGGACGAGCGAGAATTGTAAGTTCAATTTCCTCTCCGACAACAACTGCTTTCACAGAAAGAACATCAATGACTTCGGCATTAGGCATCTCGTTAATATAGTCGATGGCTTTACGACCAACGTCCTTGATTCCGATTGATGCTCTGTGTTTTGTGTGTGTCAGAACAAGCGGGTGTACCCACTGGTTTTCTTTATCCGGGATATCACCGTTGATGACGAATTTGTCAGGTTTCACGTTTCGGGCAATGTCTTCGTATGATGTATTTTTTGCATAAGCAATGAATTCTTCAGAGTTGTATCTGTCTGTGCAATACTCACTTTCTACTTTTGTCAATGCATCGTAACTTGTGATCCTTACCTGTTGAATATTATATTTCTCTTCCATTTTCTCTCCTTAATCCTCAAGATAGGCTTCTATAATGTCATCTTCTGCAAGACCATATGCCGTGAATTGTACTGAACCTGCTTGCTTGGCAAGAAACTGGTAATAGAAAATGCCTGAACTGTCTTTGTCAAGTTCGTAGAAACCTCTGTCTCCGGGAAGCTGCATAAGGATGGTTATTCCTGATACATCTGACGTTGCGCCGTCCTTTTTGGATACCTTTACAAACGCTGTTTTTATTCCGGGTTCCTCAATACTTGCATGGGCTCTTGAGCGCTCAACTTCTGCGATTATATCTTCAAGCCTTTGTGCTGCTACGTCCTCTCCTCCTCCGTGTACTTCGTATTCGTCTTCATTGGGGATGGTTCCCGTTTCGGCTTCTATTACTTCTTCAAAACCCGTGACATAATCAACGATAGGATCTTCTTTCGTTTCATCGTCATCGTTCGGCTCATTCATGTCCATGGTCTCGTCATAAGTCGTATCATTTACATATCTGAATATGCCCACACCGTTTAAAAGGTAATACCCGCTCTTGAGTCCTTTAGGGAGGGTGATTCTTATAAGTTTACCGCCTTCAAATTCATAGCTTAATGTATGTATTACTTCTGATGATGCAAGAACTCTGATGTCCGAGACAAATGTCATTTCATGGCGAATGGATCCTTCGTATACTTCTGCAGCATATTGCTGGGCGTATTCCAGACCTTTAATTGTCCCATACTCTGTGAGATATTTGTCTGTATTTTCTTTTCGTAATTTCACGCCACCCAAAGTTTCAATTATAACGGTGTCGTTATTGAAATATAGAAATTCATCTGTGTCTCCGCCGGGGTATGTTTTAATCGTGTTTTTCTTTGTCCCTACACATACTCTTCCGGATGGCATGTAACTTAATCCGCATAATCCGATAGTGTATCCAAGATCGACAAAACGTTCAAAATACACTGATTCGTTAAGTACGCCGGTTGTGTACATGATGAGTGAATCGTCTTTATACATTGTAGGGATGTTCTGGAAGTCGTATTTATACCAGAGGATTCTTTCTCTTGATGCATTGCTGGATATAGAACCTTGTGAAAATGTACCGGTTCCGAAGTAAGGCTGTTCGCAGGTGTAATCTGTATGACGAATGTAATATTTTCCGTCTTCCAGGTCGTCGATGTATTTCTCTTCCAAAGGTCGTGTGTCTTCAACAACTTCTTTCTTTGGAACCATTGAGCATCCGGTGAATATCAAAGTCATTGCTGTCAATAGACATACAAAAGTAATGGGTTTTCTTGACATTGCATTATTCCTTTCGCAATTTGTATTTGGGCTTTAAGCCCTCTCTATATAATTTGATACTAAGGAACTCTTTTTTTGATTTTACGTTATTGTTTTTGTGCTTTTTCTGGAACTGGATAAGAGCGAATATATTCTGTATAAATGATATGTTTGATAGCTCTGATATATGCTGCAGATGTGATATGTCTGATAATCTTTATATTTTTTATAGGCGTGCTATAATTTATATCTTTTATAAAAATTATAGTTTTATTGCGAGTTGACGATTAGCACTTATATTACAATCTTTATTGATAATGTATATATTCTTACTTTGATAGCCAATATTCTCTGTATTTCTATTATAAACTGTCTTAACTAAAATACCTATTATAGATATTATGAGTATATAAACATTACTATTATTTATAGAAATTATATTATGATATAAAATATA
>JAILNG010000156.1 GCA_024691875.1 Lachnospiraceae bacterium
ATCAATAAAAAACTCACACCCTTTAGATGTGAGTTTTTGAGGATATTTAAACATGATGTATCACGATTTCACCAAAATTGGCTTCAGCATTGATGTAGACTGTATGCTCTCCGTCCCATTCCACATTTCCTCTCTCGGGAATGCCTCCGAATGCCTGTTCTTTGTGGACCTCACACTTCCATGTTTTGGGAATGAAGATTTCAATGCTTCCGAAATTTTCCTCGGCATTAATGTAAGCTACATTGCCTTTCATTTTCACTTTATTGTAATAAGCCTTTATGGATCCGAAATTGACTTCCAGATTTGAATTTGTAAATTCATCATCCTCAAAGTACTTTACTGTAGATCCGAAGGTTACTTCAATGTTGGAGCCATCACAATCTATAACGGCTTCTGATTCTTCACAGTCATCGTTCTTCTTCGAATTATATTCGGCTCTGAAAGCTCCGTTTTCCGTATTTCTGTAAAAATGCCATCTTCTGGGGACCATAGCCTGGATTCCCAGATAGATCAATGCTGCGGGAACAAAGATCGACCATGCGGGAATGTTTGGAATACCGTATTTTCCTTCATATATAAACACCAGGAAGGCAATACTTCCGATTATCGTAAATAAATTCTTTTCCAGAATTCCGTTTAACAGAATGAGTCCCAGGATCACTGTCCAAACGATCTCCCAAACTCCCAACTGTCCAAAAGCATTGTTTAAAAATCCCGGATTGATACCTTTCATTACCAGAAGCGCCGCAATAACGATCAGGATTATTCCGTATACTGCCTTTTTTCCGTTTTTACTCATCTCAAATCTCCTTTACTTGATCTCATTTAATCTGTCATGTAAATCTTTATAGTACATTCTTGAAACATAGACTTGCTTGATCGATCTTTCAAACTGGACGAAACAGCCCGTAATGTTTTTGGTTATTGCATATATTTTCCCGACATTTACGATCGCTGATTTCGATACCCTCATAAATGTCTGAGGAAACATCTCTTCGATCTCATAGAGCTTTAACTTTGTGGAATACACATTGTCGACTGTGTGTACCTTAACGTTTTTCTCTACGGTTTCAAAGAAGATAACCTCCGATGCCGGCATAAAGTACTCTGTATCGTCTTTGTAAAGCGTCAGCTGCTGTTTGATCGTTTCCACCTTACCAAAGGCTTTTTGCAAAGCGATGACTTCATCATTCAGCTCTTTGCATTTGATGACCACTGTCGGCTCTATACTGTTTTCGTCAAATTCAATCTGAAATTTCATTTTTGTCTCTCTCAGTCTTTGACTTCCTTGTTACATGCCACATTATAGCAAAAGAAATTTTTTTGAAAAGGGCTTTTGCCCAAGAGGCAATTTTTGCACCCTAAGTGGTTGTTTTTCGTTCCTATTTCAACTTTTTCCGCTTTTATCCGTCCTCTTTTCCACATTTCTGACAAGAACTCTGTCGTTTTCCACAGTAAATTCGATCTCCATGTTACCGAAGCTCATTTTATAGATTCTTCCCGGCTCGTCCTGATACTGAGGTCTCGGATCCTGAGAAAGCACCTTTTCCAGTACGATCCTTTTTTCCTCGTCCATTGCACTCGCTGCCCTAGGTTCAAACTCCACCTTCAGGCTTCCTTCTTTTTTGTTTAAGGCAAAACCGTCGGACGCTTCGGGAATGGCATCCACATAAGGAAGATAGGGCTTTATATCGTAGATCGGAGTCATGTCCTTCATGTCAGGCCCGGAAACGATCAACACCTTCCCTTCCTTTGTATCCTCAGTCTTTTCCAGCTTTACAACAGTAAGACCCAGCGGATTCGGCCTGTAAGGAGAGCGGCTGGCAAAAACTCCCACTCTCACGTTACCTCCCAGTCTCGGCGGTCTGACAGTGGGTTCCCACCCCTCCTTTTTCCTGTTGTCCGAAAATCCCCAGATCAGCCAGAGATGCGTGTACTGCTCTATTTCTCTCAAAGCATTGGCATCCCTGAATTCAGGCTCAAAAACAATCTTTCCTTTAATCTCCGGAATGATCCCGCTCTGCCTGGGTATCCCGAATTTCTCCGGAAAGTCTGTTCTGATGTATGCTATGGGTTTTAAATTCAACTCGTCCATTATCAGACTATCCCTCTTACAAACTCAACCAGCTGTTTTGCTATCCTCTTTTGCGCCTTCTCTCCCGGATGCCAGTCAGCGCCGTAGGCTTCTCCGTTTCCGATCAGCTCCTGCCTTATAAAAAAGACATCCTTGTCAGTCTCGTTCATGATCTCCACCTGTCGCTTAACCTCATCGCAAAGATCCGTGTTCATCACCCCAAGACAGCAAACGATCTTCGCTTTCTGCCTCTTCGACCTTATAAATCTTAAAAACCATGCATATGCCTGCCCGAAAGCCTCTACTCTTTTTTCCTTGTTTCTTGTGTAGCTGGCGTCGTTGGTTCCCAGGTTTACCACAACAATATCCGGTACGAATGATGTGAAGTCGTGTGGTTGCGGTTCACTGTAGCCTTCAAATTCATATCCTCCGAAGTCTTGCCATTTGTATATTACCGGCATTAGCGGAACAGTTACGTCAGGTTCGTCCGCTTCAGGCGGTATCCACTGCGTCAAAAGCCCGTTCCCACTCCAGGAAACAAGCTGAAAATCCGCATTCAGTTCCTCCGCCGCAAGTACCGCATATGCTTTTGCGGGATTCTCGGTTTCGGTACGGAAGGTTTCGTTCTCATCGGCTGCTTCCACACCGTATCCGCAGGTTATTGAATCTCCGATAAATTCCATCTTGAAATTTTTGTCCGATGTCGGACAGATCTCCCCGTCCGCTGTGATCTCTTTAATCCCAACCTTGCCAAAATTATTTTCAGAGAATCTCATGAGTCTAATAACGACTTTTTGAGCCTCCTTTGCTTCAAATAAGGAGTAGACGCCCTCCGCTTTATCCAGCTTCAATTTGTCCTTGTACTCTCCGTTTACGAAGACACCCACAAAGCCGATCAATCCCGGATCATCTGCTTTATCGGTTTTAATTACAGCACTTGCCTTTTTTCCTGTAAATTCAAATTCCACATAGGCTCCTGAAAAACAAAGATACAGGATCCCGTCTTTCTCAACATGTCTTCCGCAAATCTTAACTCTCATATCCATCACCCTTTTACCTTTTTTTGAATTGTATCATTTAAGCGAATTTCGGGCAACAAAAAAAGGCCGCTCTCGCGACCTTATGATTTAATTATTTTCAATTGCGGATTTTCTCGTTATAAAGTAGGCTGCAATGAAGATCACCGTCAACGTACAGATACAAGCCACGACAATGGTAATTCCTTTCCTGGATCCAAGTGTGTTCGAACCGATATCTTCCTTAGCTGCTTCTCTGATCTGCTCCTGAGTGGGTTCCAGCACTTCGTACATCTCAGGGCGATTCACTTCTCTCACAGGAAGCTTGTCGTTTTCAGGGTCGTCAATGCAGATCCAGAAATTTCTGATGCCGTTAACGTATCCGAAAAACAACCAATTCAAGCCCTGCTCGTCTGTAAATCTATAGCTTGCATATGCATTCTCGACATCGATAGGCATTTCTTCAAAGGTTTCAGCACCGGGGTAGCGCCATCTTAAATAACCCTTTTTGAGTTCGAAGCACTCATCTTTAACTATATTGATCTTATCCTTGTACTCTTCGCTGAAAGAAATGTGATCGTAAACTACCACAGCATGATCCAAGGGAATGTATTCTTCGGAAGTGTTAAGTCCCCACAATTTGTCCTTGTAGGTACCCTTATAATAAACAAAGAAAGTATCACCGTTCTTGATCTGACCGGTTGTAAATGCCGAATCCGGGCTGCTGTAAACGTTTACAAAACCGTTGGGGCTGTTGATCATATAAACCCTTTGTTCTACAGTATATACACAATTGTTTTCATCGAAAAAATTATCGGAAGGTTCCCAAAGAACGTCTGCTTTGACTGAAGTCGTTCCTATCAAAACCAATACAAGAAGTATTGAAAAAAAGCCATATACTAACTTTTTCATATAATCTCCTTTCGCAAAAGGCAGCATGAAATTGAACTCGTTTGTTAAGTTGTGTCCTACTCTATAAGACGTAAAATTTAATTATGGGTTTCAAATGTCAGAAAATAAAAAAGATGCCCAGAACCGGAATCGAACCAGTGACACACGGATTTTCAGTCCGTTGCTCTACCAACTGAGCTATCTGGGCAAAATTGCGGGAGTAGGATTTGAACCTACGACCTTTGGGTTATGAGCCCAACGAGCTTCCAGACTGCTCCACCCCGCGATGTTAAAATAAAGAGTCTGAATGGATGGGGAAGGATTCGGACCTTCGAAAGCGTTGCTAACAGATTTACAGTCTGCCCCCTTTGGCCACTCGGGAACCCATCCAAAAAGCCGATGAGCGGATTCGAACCGTTAACCTGCTGATTACAAATCAGCTGCTC
>JAILNG010000140.1 GCA_024691875.1 Lachnospiraceae bacterium
GGTCCGAGAAGGACGTCAATGTCGTTCTCGCTCATTTCTTCACCGATACCGATGTAAAGCTCCTTCACAAGCTCCGTATCCCATGTGCAGGCAAGCGAAGTTGCGGAAGGGATCTGGGTTGCGTAAAGGCCTTTCTTCATATGGATTCCGCTGGGTCCGTCTGCACAGCAGGCAACAGGCACGCCCAGCGCTCTTAAATTTCTCGTAAGTCCGCCGAAAGCAGATGCGGTTCCCGGTGTGACAAAAGGACTGTCAACGCCCTCGCCTCTTACGAGGCTCATTAGATCACTGTTTTCGAGGGTGGAAACGAATTCCTCCGTAGTCACCTTTCCTGTCCTCAGGTCGTTAAAATTGCAATTCTTTCCGTATTTTTCCAGTTCCCGAGGAAGTCTGTCTTCAATCCTCTTTTCAAGGTCTACGGCTGCAACCGGCGCATTTTCAAAGCTCATTCCGCTTTCCGTGGCCTTGAGTCGCACAAAACGCTCAGTGGGCGCCATAGCTTCCTCGCACTTCCCGACGACCTTTGTTTCCTCGATCTCAATCCTGTTTTTCTTTCCGGAGAGCTGTATTTCCCTGGCGCTCCTCACGTCAAAACCGCCAAAGAGGGCATATGTTCCCTGTTCCAGAACGTAGCAGCTCTTGTTTCCCGTAACGCCCGAGTCATCATATGCACGCATGTCCTCCTCTTTAAAGGAGATCGTTATCTTTTCCTCTTCTCCGGGTTCAAGGACACGTGTCTTTTTGAAGCCTATTAATTCCTTGTAAGGCCTTCCCAGCTTTCCCTTGGGGGCTGAAAAATAGAGCTGGAAAACCTGAGCTCCGCTTACGGAACCTGTGTTCTTAACAGTCGCATTGACCGTGATACCATTATTTTCTTCCGCATTAAGGCTCTCGATCGAGAAATCCGTGTAGGAAAGGCCGAAACCGAAAGGATAGAGAACCGCCTTGGGATTAAAAGTTTCAAAGAAACGATAGCCCACATAAATGTCTTCTTCGTAGAAATTCTCTTTGTCGTCCCCGAAGTTTTTGTCGGCGAAATTGTCCGAAAGGCGCATGGAGACAGTGTCAGCCAGATGTCCGGAAGGGTTCACCTTTCCGACCAAAACATCCGCAAGCCCGTTTCCGCCTTCGGTTCCGCCCGTCCAGGCATATATGACCGAATCGATCCTTCCGCGACACCATGCAGCGTCGAGCCAGGACATGTCCATGATGTGAGAAGCGTTAAAAACTATGCCTACACGCGAAAAGTACATGGTAACAAGACTGATCATACGCTTCTCTTCGCCCGTAAGCCTGTAGCTTCCGCTTGCATCCAAAACTTCTTTTTCCTCGCCCGCACGTCTGGAAATGAAGATAAAAGCCTTCTTTCCCTTCTTTGCGAAGGACTTTACCTCATCCTCGGTGAGTCGCCTTTCTTCCTGTATGCGTGCTTCGGATGCGAACTTCCCCTCTTTTCCGTTGTCATAGGGATGCTCCTTTATCCAGTCAAGAAAAAGCTTTTCGCACTTTTCGTCTATGCCTTTGAAGCCGTTTTCACGAAGCCCGTCCATAACGGAAGGAGTACAGCGAACATTCACATTTCCGCCGGAACCCGTTCCGCACTTTGTGTATTCGTAGGCGCCTCTTCCAAAAAAAGTCACCTTGTCGTCTTCCTTAAGAGGAAGAAAATCCTCATAGTTTCTCAAAAGTACGGCCGAATCCGCCGCAGCCTTTCTGCATAAAGGTTTTAATTCTTCCAATGCTTCACCCTTCATCTCTTTACCTCATCTTTCTTTATTTTGTGTAGGCAAAGGCCAACACTGTCTGCCCGGACCCTTCACTGCCCGCGCTCGGTTTTATAACTATCTCGTGCTGTCCCGCAGCATCCGCCACATAAACCAGCGTGGTTACGGGATTATTCCATGCACCGCTCTTTGACGTAAGGATCGTAGTTTTCAATTTTCCGTCAACATAAACATCAAGGGACGTCTCCATCGGAGAATTGATCTGTTTTATAACTACACTGAAAGAGCTGCATGTAAGGTCAATTTTCAGACCATCACTGCCGGAGTTTGCTGCCCTGCTCCAGCCGTTCGTGAGAGCATGGTTATCCGAATTTCCTGTGGAAGAGAACCTCGTTGTTCCTGCTTTAAACGAACCTGTCTCTTTTACAAGTCCTTCCGTATTTGAATTATCGATCATAACAGCTTCATCATAGAGATCATAGCCGTTGACCGAAGGCTTTTCAACAAAAGTATATTCGGTGGCCGATGTATCTTCCACTGCCTTGTCTATCAGATAGGCAACCAGTTTTGCATAGAGCTTATGACCGTCCGTTTTCGGATGAACCGTATCGTTTGAAAAATCCTTCCATTCGATCACCTTGAGATTCTGAGGTACATCCAAGGCTGTCTTCATGCTGACCATGGGCAGGTCGTAGTAAGTTCCCATGGGCTTCATGTAATTCTGAGTCTGTCCCGCATAGGTGGCGGCAGAAAACAATAATATGACCGCCGGCTCGTTTTCCGCTTTTAAAAACTTCCTTATGAGGCCTTCGTAGGTCATCTTGTTGTAAACCGAATTATCATTGTTAACCGCAAACTCCACGAAGATGATGTCCGGATCGTAAGACAGAACATCCTCGTCCGCTCTCACCATGCCCAGGTCCGAACCTGTTCCGGAAATGGCCGCGTTTACGTACTTAACGTTGTCGCCCTTACCGTACTTGTCGCGGATGTATTCGTAGGACATGTAGGCATATCCTTTCTTGTAGCCCTGAGGTGTTCTCTCAGTCGAACCTTCGCCCTCCGTTACGGAGCCGCCCAGGTAGCAGATCACGATCTCTTCGCCGTTTTGAGCTTTAGTCAGCTTTTCTCTTAAACGATAGGAATTTCCCGTGCTCAAAAGACCGTTGGTAAAAATTCTGTTGTAGTACTTGCCCAGCTTCGTTTCCAGAGCTGTCTGAGCCTCAAAGTAATGATCTCCGTTAAAAAGATCAGGCTCCGGAGTGGGGCTCAACGTCGGAGTGGGTGTGTTTGCGGATGTGGGTGTCGCAGTTGCCACATGAGGTGTGGGTGTTGCGGTCACGATCCAGGGTGTGGGCGTTGCGCCGCTCCCGTTGCTTCCTCCGCAGCCCAGTGCAACTGCTCCCAGAAATAATGAAATGCATGTTAAAATACAGATTTTTTTCTTCATAAAGCTGTCCTCGCTTGTGTAAAAATGGCACCATAATCCCGTCCCCAAAGGGTCATTTTGGGGCACAAAAAACCTGCACAAAGTATAACACACTTGTGCAGGTATTGTCTTCCTTTAAATAGATAAAAATTACCTAAAACTTGTCATGAGGATCAGGCTCTGTATTTGTTCAACTGACTTGCGGTTTCCATGACTTCGTTGTTTCTTGCTTTCGCTCTGTTTGCCTCTTCTTCGTTGTTGGTCGCGATGGCGGTCACGTTCTGGCTGCCTGCTGCGATCTCCTCACTGGATGCGGAGAGATGAGCGATACTGTCAACGATCTCAAGGTTTGCGCTCTTAAGGTTCGCAATGTTTCCTGTGATAGTCTTAACGTTGTCCTCAAGGATCTGCATCTTTTCGCCGGTTTCCGTGAAGTTCTCGTTAACCATTTCAATGAGCTGAGTCTGCTCGCCTGTAGCTTCAACCGATTCGTTGATAGAGTCCGAAACCAGACGTGACTTTTCAGTCAGGTTTTCGATCATTTCGCCGATCCTGTTGGTGGCTGCCTTGGTCTGCTCGGAAAGAAGTCTGATCTGCTCAGCGACTACCGCAAAACCACGACCTGCTTCTCCCGCTCTCGCACTTTCGATTGAAGCGTTCAGAGCAAGGAGGTTTGTCTGGTTGGAAATGGAAAGGATGGTGTCCGCAAAATTTCTCATTTCCTGCATATTATTAACGAGCTCGCCCATTTCGGTAACTACCTTGTTGGTAACTCCCTCAATGACAACGGTGCTTTCTTTAAGCTTTTCA
>JAILNG010000175.1 GCA_024691875.1 Lachnospiraceae bacterium
ATAGCGGGACTTAGAAAAGGGGGAAGATGATGAAGGAGATCATGGTTTTGGGGACTTTCCACATGGAAAGCGATGCGGACGTGGTGAATGTTCAAAACAAAGAGATGCTTGAAGAAATGGATTCCGAGTTTGAAAAATTAAACGGGAATCTGGCTAAATTTAAGCCTAACAAGTTCTTTGTGGAATTGGAACGTGACTATCAGGCGGATCTGGAAAAAGCATTTGAGAAGTACAAAAGTAACGGAAAGACTGCCCAAAATGAGATCTTTAAGATCGCCTTTCCGGTTGCGAAAGCATGTGACGCAAAGGTCATAGCTGTGGACTGGATGGAGCAGGGAGCCGCTGTCAGGAGCTGCGGAGATGTTATGGATGCCCTTTGGACGGAGCCTGATCTGAAAGCACTTGTGGATTCTTTTGAGGCTGCGAATATCGATCTCAATAAAGGACTTATTGAAAACCTGCGTCTGGTTAATTCAGAGGAAGAGACTTCAAAAAGCAAAGCATTTTACGTCAATCTTGCTCGTCTCGGAGTCAAAGACTATTTCGGAATGGGCTGGCTGATCTGGTGGTATCAGCGTAACCTGAACATTTTTGCAAACATTGCGGCAAATATGGAAGAGAATGACAGAGGCATAGTTTTGATCGGTGCAGCACACAAGGGGCTGTTGGAAGAAATGTTTAATGACAGCCGCGATTTTACTCTTGAGGATACCGCGAAGTATTTATGATCCTTTCTGCTCTCGGCGCTTGCTTTATCCTGTGATTTAAGATATATTACATGTTGAAAGGAAAAACGGAGCGTTTTCCATCCCAAGGGGGGAGTGGGGAAAGGTGGTCCGTAGGGGATGATTATGAAAAAGAATAGGTTAGCGAACTTTTTGGTACTGGGATCAAAGTGGCTCATTATGTCACAGCTGTTTTTATTTGTCGGCGGCATCGGCTGCGGCATTTTTCAGCGAATGACAAGTGACGAAGGTATTCTGACTGCAATCTGTCTTGGGCTGGCTTGTATCTTTGAAGCGATAGCCTACTTTGTTTTGGAAAAAGGAAACAAAGTCACACAGAATGATCCGGAAAACACCTTTAAGGTAAGAAAGCATTGCTTTTATAAAGCGACGTTGATCCAGGGAGTATTGCTATTTTTCTATTTGATCTTTGTAATATGTAAGGTGCTGGTTTTGGATCCATATAGCCGGCTTATTACTGTGTCTGTGATCGTGATCTCGATCTTATTACCTGTGAAGCTTTATTATGTTTGTATCGGTTATCTTGAATTTGCCGCTATGAAGAGTGCTAAGACGGCCAAACTCTTCAAGATCGGCAGTGTGGTTTTTCCGATCTGCGGACTCAGCCTCCTGCAGGCATATGTTTTGTACAGAAAAACATCTTATCCGATGGCGATCATTCTGACCATGACGGTGGCAGGTCTTGTCGGGCTCATTTTATTTATGGTGCTTTTGGGCATTTTTGCTGCCGGGTATGGTGATGATGTCAATAAGAAAAAAGAGATAAGGAATTCGGTTTTGCTTATGCTCCTTATCATGATCGGATCCTTTGTGATCGGTGCACTGGGAGTTACAGGCCTGAACATTGCATCTGTTGCGGGCGAAAAAAAGGCTGCGAAAAAGCTTGTGGATCAAAACATAACTAAAGTTATGGAAGGCCCCGAAGACGCTGCATCCAAGTACGTGAACATTAAAGTGGGAGTAAATGATATAGAGGATACAGGGGAGTACTCAATCCCTAAGTTTTCCAATTATACCAGATACAGTGTGTTCGATTTTAAGGGCATCTTTAAGAAATTCGGATACACGATCAATGTCTATGTTATTAAAACAGAAACCGGTGAAAAAATGTTGGCGGTCATGCCGTCCTTTATTTTCGAAAAAGTAAAGGATGAAGCCGTGAACGGAGTGATCACATTACCCGCAGGAATATATGAAAAAATACCTCAGGATGTCTTGTACGGGAAGTACTACGGACTGCCGGATATGGAACGTATTGCAAAAGAAACAGGTGCTGATCACAATAAAGCATTTGTTTGCCTGGGGGTCTATATCACATTTGACATGGGAACTACCGCAAGGCATTATGAGAATTCTTTTTTTAGGATGTCAGCCATCTTCTTCATCATTCTGTTTGCCGGACTCGGAACGCTCCTGAAGGCATATGCCCGCAGGATGGAAAAAAAGCTTAACGGTGAAGAAAACCTTGAGACGGAGGCAGTCAGCGAAGGAACTGCAGAAGTGAGTGAAGAAAACCGAAAGGTTGCATCGCGCACATTCCTGATCCTGATGATCCTTGTTTGTTTACTTACTCTTCCCATAGCGGTTGAGAGGATAGAGACCATGCGCATTGAGAACGGCACGCTGGTGCGTTCTGTTTATGACGAAAACAATGTTCTGGTTTATCGAAGGGCAGAAAACCTGCGCTATTACCGCGAGTTCGATGAAAATGGGAATGCCGTTTTTGTTGAGGAATCCGGAAAAGATGTTACTAAATACGATTCGGACGGAAATATGATCTTCAGGGTATTACTTGAAGACTTTGTTGAAAAATGGGATTACAATGAATACGGAGATGTGATAAAGTATGAAGACAAGCACGAAATTATTACGTACAGAAATGAATATGATGAAAAGCAGAATCTGATCAGGCAAGAGGGCTCTAATGGAAAGTGGACCAGGTTTGAATATGATGCAAACGGAAATCTGATCTGCAGGGAGGAATCCAACGGAAAGCTGACGAAATACAGTTATGATGATAACGGAAGGCTGATCCTGGTCGTATCACAAGATGGCGGATGGACAGAATACGGATATGATGAAAACGGTAATGAAGTTTTAGAGAAAACATCTCATGGCGACAGGCTCGAATACGCATATGACGCGAACGGAAGAAAAATAAGTTTTAAGAAGACCGGTAATTCGGGCATCTCAGGTGAGGAATGGTACAAATATGACAGTCATGGTAATCTGAAGCGTAAAAAGGCCATTAACGG
>JAILNG010000215.1 GCA_024691875.1 Lachnospiraceae bacterium
ACATCCTTCCCAAACATCTCTTTCACAAGCTTTGAAAAGTTAAGTGCAGTCTCGCAAAGGCAATCGTCAAAATCCACGTAAATATTCATCCTCTGTCCTCTGTTTCTTTTCCTCTTTTTCTGCGTATTGTATCACACATTACCTCCGGCAGCCGCAAAGCATGATATCGGGCGGCAAAGGACTTTTAGAGGATTATGTCCTTCCTGACCGGTACATCGAAACGCTGTCCAATGTAGTCTGCCAGCAGCTCAGCCACATGCAGGTGTGCAAAGAAGCCCGGATGGGAATGTGCCCCCAATTGACCCTGAGGAGTGTCAGGAAGTGAAATGAACGTAACATTGTCATCCCCGTTTTCCCTCGAGTACCGCTCTACTGCCGTCTGCAAAAGTTCGGTAAGGGCATGCCCCATCATTCCGTAGGTCCAGATCAGATGAGCCTTGGGATTTCTTCTGCGTAATTTTTTTAAGAATTCAACAGCAGCATTTCCGATGGCATCAAGGTCCTCCTTGTTTCTCGTTCCGTCCGCCTCAGTACGGCTCTTGCAATAGCCGAACCCTTCAACTTCCATTCCCGGAGTGTTAAAGGAGCTGTCATCATTGGTTCCGAGATTCACAATGACAGCATCCGGCTGCCACCTTTCAAAATCATTTTCTCTGTGGCCTCCAAGAGTCTTGTTTGGTCCGTCTTCCGATAATCCGCACACCTGATCGTATATGCTCGGGATTGCATTTCTTCGGTTGTTGTCCCAACCCACATGGACACCCCAGCCGCCCTGGGAAAGCACTCTGCATTCCGCATCCAGCATGCGTTCTATCAGATTGGAATAGCTTCTTGAGGAGCACATGTACATTGACAGCCACTCGGTGTCGGCAGGGCATCCGAAAGCACCCTCACCCGAGGTAATGGAATCTCCTATAAATTCGAGTTTCAAGCGGCTTTCTCTTACAGGCAGGAATTCTCCGTCGGTCCTGAGTCCCGTGATCGTGAGATAAGCTCTGTCGCTCATGGCCTGGAGTTCCTTGTAGAACCGCACATTTTTCACTGTTCCGAAGGACATGCTCCTGTACAGGCAGATACTGTTTTTCCCCGGATAGATCATCTGGCGCGACATGAGCGCACGGTTCACTTCACCCGCAACCCAGATCTCATGAAAATCATAATCGCACTCCACGTCCACCCAAAGTTCGCTTCCCGTGCAGTTAACCTCGATCCCGGAATGATTCCAGAAAATGGGGAGCGGAGAAGCATCGTAGATCGTGCGTCCCAGTATTTTCAGATCCTTGATCTCCTGAATATCGTAACTTTTTAACATTTTTCCTCCCGTTTAAAGTCTTTTCCCGACTCTGTTTTTTTGAAGTTTACCACAGAATCGGCGTTAATCACAGTAGTTATTTTTATTTTCTCCCAACTGTTGAGAATTGAGAATTGATATGCTATAATGCCCACTGTTATAACTGCCACCGGGTAGTGAATGCGTGAGCGTTCGTTTCACATCGTTAGGTCTTTGAAGATGTGGATCCGAATGCTATTTTTTTCGGAGTGCAAAACATGTCAAAGATAAAGAAAATAGTCAACTACTTTACAATAACCGAAAAGCTTTTGTGGCTGGTTTCCTGCTCCATGCTCCTGATCTCTTTCCTGATGTCGGACAGGACGGGCGTTTTCAACCTCATCGCTTCTCTGATAGGTGCCACCTCCATCATTTTTAACGCCAAGGGAAATCCCTTCGGGCAGGTGCTTATGATCGTGTTCAGTATCACCTACGGTATCACTTCCTATCACTACGCCTACTACGGCGAGATGATCACCTACCTCGGAATGAGCATGCCCATGGCCATTCTGGCTCTGGGTTCCTGGCTCAAAAATCCGTACAAAGGAAATCATGCGGAAGTGACGGTGAACCGGCTAAAAAAAGGAGAGCCGCTGTTTCTGGCCCTCCTGAGCATTTTTGTAACTGTGATCTTCTACTTTATTTTGAAACACTTTAATACCGCAAACCTGATTCCCAGTACCTTCTCCGTGCTTACCAGTTTTCTGGCCGTCTACCTGACCTACCGCCGAAGTCCCTGGTTCGCCTTTGCCTATGCATTAAATGACATTGTGCTCATCCTTCTCTGGATCCTGGCTTCCATGGACGATCCCTCTTACATATCCATGGTGGTTTGCTTTGCGGCCTTTCTCTTTAACGATCTCTATTGTTTCATCCGCTGGAACAAAATGAAGGAAAGGCAGGCGCTGCAATGATTTTTAATTGTTGAATCTCACCCTGTCGATCACGGATTCTTTTCTTAAGGATCTGTTAAGCACGAGCGTGATAATGAATTGCAAAACTACCAGCACTGCGATCATAAGGATCATCTCATTCCTCGGAAAGATGAATCTGTGAATGTTGAAGACGCCTGCGTCTTTGGCCATCAGAAACACGCGATAACCGATGAAGCTTCCTGCGCCTACAGCTATGATAACGATACCGAGGGTGTAAAACAGGCTTT
>JAILNG010000012.1 GCA_024691875.1 Lachnospiraceae bacterium
TGCAAAGCACAGTATACCTTATCACATGATCCCCGCCAACAAGGGTAACGGGTTCGATCAGAAGGTGGCTGAAAGTTTTAAGGCAAACGGGCGGATCATTTTGAAGCCCGGTGAAGAACTTGATATAGAATGATCGAAGGAAAGTGAGCCTTTGTGGACGGGGTTATGGTGTCATTTTGCAAATTAGAGATAATTATCGACAACTTAGGCGAGCGGGGGTGTTTTTGACAGCGATAATTGGTATGTTATTAGGGATAAAATTGCAATTTGGGGAGTACATGGAGGAGTAAGTTGAAAAAAGATTATTCGGTGATATTTTTTGATGTTGACGGAACTTTGACGGATTCCGGAAGGGGCATAATGAACGGCTTTGCATATGCCATTGGAAAAATGGGCGGTCATGTGGAAGACAGGGCAATGCTTAAGCAGTTTGTGGGACCGCCACTCAGAGATTCTTTCGGAAGGGTGTTGGGATACTCCGAGGAGGATACGGAAAGAGCCATTGCGTTTTACAGAGAATATTACAACGAAATGGGCGGGAATCTTGAAAACAGCGTGTATCCCGGCGTTGAGGAACTGTTGAAACGTTTGAAGGAACGCGGAAAACGACTTGTTGTGGCTACTTCAAAGGGCGAGCGCGGGACGAATTTTGTTCTGGAGCATTTTGGGCTTAAGAAGTATTTTGAAGTCATAGCTACCGCAAACGACATCGACAGACAGCATAAAAACGAAGTGATCGGATATGCCCTGAAGCTTTGCGGCATACAGGACATGAGCAGTGTCGTGATGGTTGGCGACCGTGAAAATGACATTAGCGGAGCAAAGTGCTTCGGAATGGATTCCATCGGCGTTTTGTATGGTTACGGAAGCAGAGGCGAGCTGATCGCGGCGGGAGCGACCTATCTGGCGGAAACGGCGGCGGATATTGAAAGACATATTTAATAATATGAACAATAAATCTAAAACGGGGGTAAAATTTTGAGCGGATACATTGAGTATATCAGAAAGTTTGTGGGTCACAGAACGGTGATCCAATGTGCGGCAAGCATAATAATCCTGGATGATCAAAACAGAGTACTTCTCGGCAAAAGAGCGGATAATCACATGTGGGGCTATTCCGGCGGATCAGTAGAAATCGACGAGAAGATAGAGGATTGTGCCAAAAGAGAACTGTTGGAGGAAATGGGGATTGAGGCTCTGAATATTGAGTTTTTCTATGTGAATTCGGGGGCGGAGGTTCATTACGTTTATCCCAACGGCGACGAGGTCTCGAACATTGAGATAGCATTTATATGCAGGGATTGGCGCGGTGAGCCCCGAATGGTTGACGGCGAGGTTGAGGAACTCAGGTTTTTCAACATAGACGAGATCACAGAAGATGAAATATCGCCTCCGATACGGCCTGTGTGGCGTAAACTTGTGGAACACTTCGATGAGCTTACCGAACTGAAAGTCGGACTTCATGACTGCAGGACTGATAATGCGGAAATAAAAGACGGCGTGATAAGCTTTGATTTCCCCGACGGCTTTTTCGTGCTGAACGGTAAAGAGCCAAAGCGTACAGGCAAGGCAAAGATGATCTGCAGACTCGCGGATACCGACATGGAAAAGCCCGCGGTCTATGTTTACGTGGAAAAGGACGGCAACGTGGTACGGGAGAATTGGAGCGAACGGTTCTTCCGGGCGTTGAACCGCGGTGAGTTTGAATTCGAATTTGTTACGACATTCAACTCTTACGAACGGGTGCTGTACAAAGGTTATATCTGGTCTGACGCGGCTCCGTACCATAGCGAATGCGAGATAGAACTGCACACGGTCGAGATAAAATATGCATACGAGCAGAGCAGACACTCGGAAGAGGGTTCACCTGTGGAAGAAACCAAAGAACGGATCGAATGATATTATGGGGCAGTCCAAAGGACAGCCTCTTTTTTTCTTGTTTTTCGTTGGAAATGTGGTATGATACAAGTGGTGAATATTGATCACCCCTTTTGTTTTTATGCCATGGGGACGAATTCATCAGTAACACACTTGCGGAGGTAATTAATGGATATTTTAAAACAGCTTACGGCAGAACTGGGAGTTCGCAGGGAGCAGGTTGACGCGGCTGTAAAGCTGATCGATGAAGGAAACACCATCCCTTTCATCGCACGATACAGAAAAGAAGCCACGGGAGCTTTAAACGACGAGGTGCTGAGAAATCTCGACGAACGCTTAAAGTACTTGCGCGGTCTTGAAGAAAAGAAAGAACAGATCTTAAAGAGCATAGATGAACAGGGTAAACTGACGGATGAGCTCAGAAAGCAGATCGCAGAAGCTCAGACGCAGGTAACTCTGGAAGACATATATCGTCCTTACAGACCCAAGAGAAGAACAAGAGCGACCATCGCTGCGGAGAAAGGCTTACAGCCTCTTGCGGATGCCATCTTCGCTCAGGACATCACAGTTCCCGCTCTTGAACTTGCAAAGGATTACATTAATGAAGAAAAAGAAGTCAAGACTGCAGAAGAAGCTCTTGCGGGTGCAATGGACATCATTGCCGAGCAGATCTCCGACGAAGCGGATTACAGAACAAAGATCCGCGCCCTTACGGAAGAAGAGGGCGTGATCTCTTCTTCTGCAAAGGATGAGCAGGCAGACAGCGTATATGAGATGTATTACAACTTCTCCGAGAAGGTGAAGACTCTTCCCGGCCACAGAACTCTTGCCCTTAACCGCGGCGAGACGGAAAAAGTGCTGACCGTGAAGATTTCTGCTCCCGAGGAGGAGATCTTAAAATATCTGGAAAAACAGGTCATCAAAAAGGACAATCCCAACACGAGCGACGTCATCAAGGCCGCCGTTGTGGATGCATATGAGCGTCTCATCGCTCCTTCCATCGAGAGAGAAGTGAGAAACGAACTCACTGAAAAGGCAGAAGACGGAGCTATCAAAGTTTTTGGAGAGAACCTGAAGCAGCTCCTTATGCAGCCTCCCATCGTGGGACAGACAGTTCTCGGCTGGGATCCCGGCTTCAGAACAGGATGCAAGCTTGCGGTTGTTGACGCTACAGGTAAGGTGCTGGATACAGCCGTTGTATTCGCAACCCTTCCCGGGCTTCACAAAATGGACGAGGCTAAGGCTATCGTCAAGAGACTCATCATCAAATACAAGGTTACGTTGATCTCTGTTGGTAACGGAACAGCATCCCGTGAATCTGAGCTCTTTATCGTTGATCTTTTAAAGGAGATGAACGTTCCCACAAAGTACGTCATCACCAGCGAAGCAGGCGCTTCCGTATATTCCGCAAGTAAGCTTGCTACGGAAGAATTCCCGGATTACGATGTTGCACAGCGTTCCGCTGTTTCCATTGCAAGAAGACTTCAGGACCCTTTGGCTGAACTTGTAAAGATCGAGCCTCAGGCCATCGGTGTAGGACAGTATCAGCATGATATGAACCAGAAGAAGCTTTCTGAGACCCTTGCGGGTGTAGTGGAAGATTGCGTTAACAAGGTGGGCGTGGATCTCAACACCGCATCTCCGGCTCTTCTTGAATATGTCTCCGGCATTTCCAAGGTCACCGCAAAGAACATCGTTGCCTACCGTGAAGCAAACGGAAGATTCATCACAAGGAACGACCTCTTAAAGGTTGCAAAACTTGGCCCCAAGGCATATGAACAGTGCGCTGGCTTCCTTCGTATCATGGGAGGTTCCAACCCTCTTGATTCAACATCCGTTCATCCCGAGTCCTATGCGGCTGCTACGGAACTTCTTTCGGAACTCGGCTTTAAGCCCGACGACATCAACAAACTGAGAGCCGAGCAGCTGGCGGCACAGAAGACGGCCAAGGCTCAGGAAAAGGCTGCAAGAGAAGCAGCTATGCCCAATAAGGGTGAAAGAAAGAACAAGAAACCTGCGGAGAAAGAGATCCGCATTTCCAATACCAATTCAGCTTTCGGCGCAGCTTTTGCCCAGGCAATGGAAAAATCCGGAAAGAAGCTTACCACACCTGTCGCAAACGAGCCCAAGAAGGCTGCAGAGCCCGTCATTGTAAAAACCGAAGGAGACAACCTTTCTTCCATCGGTAAGATGGTAAAGGACAAGAAGGCGCTTGCTGAGAGACTCGGTATCGGTGAGATGACCCTGACCGACATCATCAAGGAACTTGAAAAGCCCGGAAGAGACCCCAGAGACGAAATGCCCAAGCCCATTTTGAGAAGCGATGTTCTTGAAATGAAGGATCTCACCGAAGGAATGATCCTTAAGGGAACAGTAAGAAACGTCATCGACTTCGGCGTTTTCGTGGACATCGGAGTTCATCAGGACGGTCTTGTACATATTTCTCAGATCACAAACAAGAAGTACATAAAGCATCCTCTTGAAGCAGTCAGCGTGGGAGACATCGTTGATGTCAAGGTTCTTAGCTGTGATGTTGCCAAGAAGAGGATCGCACTTTCAATGATCATATAAAGAGGCATGGGCCATGGAAGATAAAAAGATAGAATTTACCGTAAACATGAAGACGCTGTACCTTTTTGAGTTTTTGTACATCAATTCCTATGGCGGTTTTCGTTCGATCATCAATTACGGCTTCAGTGTAATAGCCATAGTGGCTCTTATCATGGGCTTCGGCGATTCATTGATCTCCAAGATCGCTCTCGTCGTACTGGCGCTTCTTTTTACCGTCATTAATCCCGCCATGCTTCTTTTTAAGGCATGGAGACAGGCGAAGCTGAACCCCGGCTTTTCTTCCCCAGTGAACTATTCCTTCTCTTCCGAGGGCATCACCCTCACTCAGGGAGAAGCAAGTCAGGATGCACCCTGGGAACTGATCCTTCTGGCTCAGGAAACCCGCCTCAGCATCATTCTCTTTACGGGAAACAACAATGCCACCATCCTTCCCAAGGCTGATATCGGAGAGCAGCTGGATGCTTTCAGGACGATGCTCGGGGAAATGTGCACCAACGGAACCGTAAAATTAAAGAAATAAGGTTGTTTATGGATATTAAGACTTTTTCCTCCGATTCACCGGAGGAAACTTCCAAAATAGCATATGATATGGCTGTCAATTCAAAGCCCGGAGACATCATCTGTCTTTCCGGTGATCTTGGCGTGGGAAAGACCATCTTCACCAAAGGTTTCGCAAAAGGTCTTGGCATCACCGAGCCCGTCGTAAGCCCCACCTTCACCATTGTCCAGGTCTATGAAGAGGGGAGACTGCCTTTGTACCACTTCGATGTTTACCGGATAGACGACATCGATGAGATGGATGAGATAGGATATGAGGATTGCTTCTTCGGACAGGGTGTTTCCCTGGTGGAGTGGGCGGATAAGATCGAAGAACTGCTGCCCGCAAACGTCACAAGGGTCACCATCAAAAAGGACCTGGAAAAGGGCTTTGATTACAGAAGTATAGAGATCAGGAAGGCATGATCGGATGAATAAGATTTTGGCAATAGAAGCTTCGGGGCTTGTGGCATCCTGCGCCATAGCCACGGAGGAAAAGATAATAGGAGAGTTCAGTCTGAATCTGAAACTCACTCATTCCCAGACCCTTCTTCCCATGGTGGATGAAGTGGTAAAACGCACGGGGACGGACTTGAATGAAATCGACGCCATTGCCGTGTCCGGGGGGCCGGGAAGTTTTACAGGACTCAGGATCGGGTCTGCCACCGCCAAGGGACTGGGACTGGCATTGAACAAGCCCATTGTGGCCGTTCCCACCACCCAGACCATTGCGGCAAACATCTTCGGTTTTGAAGGCGTCATCGTTCCTTTGATGGATGCCCGTCGCAGTCAGGTCTATACAGGCATTTACAGAAACAACGCCGAGGGTTTTACCGTGGTAAGGGATCAGATGGCCGTCAGCATAGACGAGATCATCGATACAGTGAATGAGATCGGTGAACCCGTGATCTTTCTCGGAGACGGAGTTCCGGTTTTCAGGGAGATGATATGTGAGAAGATAAAGGTGAAGGCTCAGTTCGCTCCGGCCAACAACAGCGTTCAAAGAGCCGGAAGTCTTGCCGTACGGGCTCTTGACATGTTCCAAAGAGGACTTTTTGTCCCCGCGGCGGATCATGTGCCCGATTACCTGAGACTTTCACAGGCAGAGAGAGAACGTAACGAAAAGTAGATAAGACACATTTGCCGGTCGTTTTTCGGGGGAACAGGCGGCCATGGGAGACAAAATGATCGTTCGCAAGATGACAATAAAAGACTGTGACAGGGTCAGCGAGATCGAAAAGGATACTTTTTCGATGCCTTGGAGCCGCGACAACTTCGAGGGCTCCATCCTGCAGGAAAATTATTGCCTTCTGGTGGCGGTTTCCGAAGAGGATGACAGCGACATCCTGGGGTATTGCTGTTTCTATTACGTCCTTGACGAAGCAGAGATCCCCAATGTATGCGTAAGAAAAGATATGCGCGGGCAGGGCATAGCCTTTAAGATGATGACTGAACTCATTAAAAGAGCTAAGGAGTTCGAGGTCAGGGATATGTATCTTGAAGTCAGGGTCAGTAACGAACCTGCCAGGGCGCTTTACAGAAAACTGGGGTTCAGGGATGTGGGCATCAGGAAGGGATTCTACGATCTTCCGAAAGAAGATGCCGTCATCATGAGGCTCAACACAGAATGATATACAAGAGGTTTTGATGTTAGATTTATGTTTGCTGGGAACAGGCGGAATGATGCCTCTTCCCAAGAGATGGCTTACCTCTCTCATGGTAAGATACAACGGAAAAGGCATATTGATCGATGCGGGCGAAGGAACACAGGTGGCTGTCAGGAAAGCGGGACTCAGCTTCCACGACATTGATATCATTCTCTTTACCCACTACCACGGCGACCACATCAGCGGCTTGCCGGGGCTTTTGCTTTCCATGGGAAATGCGGAGAGGACCGAGCCTGTGACCATGATAGGACCAAAAGGGCTCGAAAAAGTGGTGAACGCCTTGAGGATCATAGCTCCCGAACTTCCTTTCGAGATCAATATGATCGAGATAGGAGAGCCGGAAAAGATGTTTTCCATGCTGGGATATGAGATCACGGCCTTTAAGGTCAATCACAACGTTACCTGCTATGGCTATACCCTGGAGATCAGGCGGGCGGGACGCTTTGATGCGGAACGGGCAAAGGCAGCGGGAATCCCTTTAAACTTCTGGAACAGACTTCAGAAGGGGGAGATCATCGAAGCGGATGGCCGGACCTACACTCCCGACATGGTCCTGGGACCCGAAAGAAAAGGACTCAAGGTCACTTACTGCACGGATACCAGACCTACGGAATCCATAGTGAGACATGCGGAACATTCCGATCTTTTCATCTGTGAAGGGATGTACGGAGAACCGGATAAACAGGCGGATGCCGTGAAGAAAAAGCATATGACTTTCAAAGAGGCGGCGAAAATGGCTGCTGCGGCGGAAGTAAACGAAATGTGGCTCACTCATTACAGTCCTTCCATGATCAAGCCCAAGGAGTACCTGGGACTTGCAAGGAGCATCTTTCCCAACACCGTATGTGCTTCGGACGGGCAGAGTGTGACATTGAGATTTGAAGAAGAAACAACAGAGAACTAACAGGCAACTTTTCATTTTAGCAGACGAGGTGACGGAATGAAGAAGTACTTAGGATTTATCATTGGTGGCGTTGTTTTGGCGGGTATCGTTATCTGGGTGGTGTTCTATACCATTAACAATCGCAAGAGCACGGATGTTTTCAGCAAAAAGTCTTCCGCCAACAGTGAAGCTCAGGCAATAATCTCCAAGGATCTCGATCGTTTCTATCCATCCTCTGCCAGAGAAGTGGTGCGCTTTTATCAGAGGATCAACGTTTGTCTCATGACAAAGGAATACACCGAAGATGAGTTCTACAAACTGGTGGATCAGATGAGGGCACTCTTCGATGATGAACTCTTTGAAAAGAATCCCCGTGGGACTCATGCGGAAAAGCTGTACTACGAGGTGGAGACTTTTAAGAAAGAAGGACGTTCCATCCCCATCACCAATCTCCAGCTGGAAAGTCAGGCGGAAAAGTACAAGAAAGACGGCAAGAACATGGCGTCTATCGTGGCGTTGTTTGTGATCAAAGATAAAAAGGGTATCACCAAGAGCTATGAAAAATTCGTCTTGAGAGAGGACGAAAACGGCAATTGGAAGATACTGGGATGGGAACTCACGGAACCCGTGGATTTCCTCGAATAAGTCAGGTAAGAAGGTTACAGAATGAAAGATATTAAGATCTTGGCCATAGAATCATCCTGCGATGAGACTGCGGCCGCAGTTATTGAAAACGGACGGAAAGTCCTTTCAAATGTGATATATTCCCAGATCGATCTCCACACCCTCTATGGTGGTGTTGTTCCCGAGATCGCTTCCCGAAAGCATATAGAAAAGATCAACCCCGTCATAGAACAGGCTCTTAAGGATGCGGGGCTGGGACTTAAAGATGTGGACGCGGTGGCTGTTACCTACGGTCCCGGACTTGTTGGCCCTCTTCTTGTGGGAGTGTCCGCAGCCAAGGCTGTGGCATATGCTGCGGGTCTCCCTCTCATCGGAGTCCATCACATAGAAGGCCACGTCTCTGCCAATTTCTTGGAGCATCCCGATCTGGAACCTCCGTTTTTGTGCCTCATCGTTTCCGGCGGTCACACTCATCTTGTCATCATGAAAGATTACGGAGAGTATGAGATCCTGGGAAGGACCCATGATGATGCGGCGGGAGAGGCATATGACAAAGTTGCCCGCGCCATCGGACTTGGCTATCCCGGAGGACCCAAGATCGACAAGGTTGCAAAAGAGGGTGATCCCAAAGCCATTGCTTTCCCCAGAGCGAAAGTGGATGACTGTCCCTATGATTTCAGCTTCTCAGGGCTCAAGTCTGCGGTGCTCAACTACCTCAATCAGGCAGAGATGAAGGGAGAGAAGATCAACCGTAACAATGTTGCCGCTTCCTTCCAGGCGGCTGTTGTTGACGTACTGGTGGAAAAGACCATGCATGCCGCAAAGGAATACGGCTTTAAAAAAGTGACACTTGCGGGAGGAGTGGCTTCCAATTCCGCTCTCCGTGCAGGCATGAAAGCGGCTTGTGAGAAACGTGGGCTGGAGATGATCTATCCTTCACCCATATATTGTACTGACAATGCAGCCATGATTGGAGCTGCTGCTTACTATGAATATATAAAAGGAAATTTCAGCGGGCTGGATCTTAATGCCATCCCCAATCTCAGACTTGGAGAAAGAAATTGATCTTTGCAGTCGTTCTGGCCGGCGGATCGGGAAAAAGATTCGGCGGTGACACCCCAAAACAATATAGAGAACTTTTCGGTAAACCCGTTATCGCCTGGAGCCTTCAGGCTTTTGAAAAGAGCAGTGCGGACGGGATCGTTCTTGTATGCGCGGAAAAGGACATTGAGTACTGCCGTAGGGATATTGTTGAAAAATACGGCATCAGTAAATGCAAAGCCATAGTCCCGGGAGGAGAGAACAGATATGATTCCGTTTACTGCGGACTGAAAGCGGCAGCGGAACTTGCGGGAGAACTGCATGAAAATGAGCATTTCTGTATGATCCATGACGGAGCACGGCCCTGTATAGATACGGACACTGTCAATGAGGCAGCGGACTATGTGGTGACATCGGGCTCCTGCGTGGTGGGAGTGAAGGTTACGGACACCATCCAGATAGTAAACGATGCGGGAGACATCTGCATGACTCCCGACAGAGCACACACCTGGGCGGCTCAGACTCCTCAGTGCTTTGAACTTAGCAATGCCCTGAACAGCTACAAAGAAGCGGTGGAGAACAGAGACGAGACCATCACCGACGATGCTTCCGCAGTTCGGAAGTACGGCAGCGGCAGCATATATATGCTTCAGGGAAAGAAAGAAAACATCAAGATCACTACGGAGGATGATCTTCAAACAGCGGAAAAGATCCTGAGAGAACGTCTTAAAGAAAACAGGGTCAGCTTTTTAAAAGCCTGAAATGCCACATTTAGAGGGCATGAGAAATATTTACGAGAAATTGTACGAGATATTGATAAAATTCCCTTGACTTAAAAGTTTCCGTGTGGTAATATGCATAAGCACGTTTTGAGAAGCGTTTTGGAGAGCTACCGAAGCGGTCACAACGGGGCGGTCTTGAAAACCGTTAGGGCGAAAGCCCACAGGGGTTCGAATCCCTTGCTCTCCGCTTACCCGTTATAGCGGGGAAATTTAATACTTGGCATTGTAGCCGGGCTTTTGGAGAAATACCCAAGAGGCTGAAGGGACACCCCTGGAAAGGGTGCAGGTCGTTAATAGCGGCGCGAGGGTTCAAATCCCTCTTTCTCCGGTAAAAAGAGAGCAGACGTTTGTCTGCTTTTTTTGTTGTTTCGGACCATGGCACAAAACTTTATACTTTGTACATTGATGTGCTTTTTCCGCTGTGTTAAGATTCTTTTGTTACCGATGGCTGATAACAAGGAAAAGGAAAGAAAACATGAAAAAAGATACAGTGTTGATAACCGGCGCATCTTCAGGCATAGGACGGGAGATGGCAAGGCTCGTTGCAAATGAAGTGAAGACTCTGATACTGGTGGGAAGAAATTCCGAAAGGCTTGATGAGATAAAGAAGGAACTGGAAGGAAACAAGCCGGAGCTTAAAGTCATTACGGAAGCGACAGACTTGAGCGTTCATGAAAACTGCGTGGCTCTTCACGATAAATATACCGATGTGAACTTGCTTATCAATAACGCAGGTTTCGGCGATTTCGGCGAGTTTGACAAGACTTCCCTCGATAAGGAACTTTTGATGATAGAGACCAACGTTGCTGCTCTGCACATACTTACGAAACTTTATTTAAAGGATATGGTGGAGAAAGACAGCGGACACATCCTGAACGTGGCTTCCATAGCAGGCTTCATGCCGGGACCCATGATGGCAACCTACTATGCCACAAAGTCTTACGTAGTGAGGCTTTCAGAAGCCATAAGGCGTGAACTCAAGCAAAAGAAGTCGAAGGTGGGGATCAGCATTCTCTGCCCGGGGCCTGTAGCTACGGAGTTTGCAAAGAACGCAAACATCTCCTTCCTTTTCATGGGAACGGATGCGAAAGGTGTGGCGAACTATGCGCTTAAACACCTTAACCGTTTCTACATCGTTCCGAAGTTTTATGTGAAGATATCACGCCTGTTTCTTCGCATCCTGCCCACAGTTTTTGTTTCAAAGGTGGTATATTGGCTGCAGTCGAAAAGAAAATAAAGATCAACATCAAAAAAAGAAGCACACCGACCATGGTGTGCTTTGTTTTATTCAGTTTCCGGATTTTCCGAATAGTTTCTGATGATCTCCACAGTTTTTTCATATTCTTTGTCCAGCTCTTCAATGTTTCCGGAGATGTCGGAGGACGGTGCGCCTCCCCTCAGCATTTCGGTGATGTCGCTGGAGATCCGGGCTAGCTTTGAGATGCCGAGATTAAGACATGTGCCCTTAAGGGTGTGGATGTTTCTGAATGCGTTTTCCCAGTCGCCCGCTTCAACGGAAGCATGGAATTCCTGATATTGCGTATCTTTTAAAAACATGATCAGGAACTTGCTGATTGAAGCTTCCCGTATCAGTCTTGACCTTACGCCTGCGAAATCGCCGTCTAAGTTTGCATAACATTCTGTGAGTTTCACTGCAAGTAGCCTCCTGTTTTCTTTGTATCGTATACGTGGGACGGATCCGTGTGATCTATATCCGTCGATCATATATATCCAATATAGCACATAATCGAAAAAAAGTCCTAAAATTTTTTACAGCCTCGCATCAACAGGGGATATTGATACGGGGCTGTAAAAATTATTGGGGTTATGAGGGGTTCTCTTATAAGCGTTTTAAGTTTACAAACGCATTATATAATGTAAAGTACACCAAATATCCGACGAAAGTCCAACAAAACAACATCAAATAAGAAAAAAAGAATAAACTTTGAAAGGATAAGAGAGAACAAAGTTGTAAAAAGAGGCGAAAAGCAGAGAATATCTGATAATTTAGAAGCTTGTAAAAATGCACTAAATGTTTAGAAAATAGGTACAATTGACGATACAAAAAGAAGGAAAGCCTTGATTTTAAGGGGACAGAGACATTTTGAAAAAAATGAAAAATCATTAAAAAAGTTGTTGACAAACTCTTTTTTAGGTGGTAACATAAGCGAGCGCTTTGCGAGAGAGCAAAACGCAAAACAAGAACCTTGATAATTAAACAGCTAAACAACCCTGAAAATTCAATCAACATTGATTTTCAAACTTAAGGACAACCTTAAGACAGTAAAGATTTAACGGAACAATAACCTTAGCTTAATTCTTTAGAAAAAAGCTGGTGTTTGTTCTGACAAGGAAAAAACATTCAAACATGAGAGTTTGATCCTGGCTCAGGATGAACGCTGGCGGCGTGCTTAACACATGCAAGTCGAACGGAGTCATATGATGTTTCGGCGGATTATGACTTAGTGGCGGACGGGTGAGTAACGCGTGGGTAACCTACCTCACACAGGGGGATAACAGTTGGAAACGACTGCTAAAACCGCATAACATGGCGATACCGCATGACATTGCCATCAAATATTTATAGGTGTGAGATG
>JAILNG010000045.1 GCA_024691875.1 Lachnospiraceae bacterium
GAAGCCCTAAAAGGGATCCCGTATCATCATCATAGACTTCAAAGTGTATGTAGCTTCTGAACGTTATCTGACCGGAAGTCTGCCCCGAAAACTGCTTATCCCAGTACTTATCTTCATTCACGTCACCTGCAGCTTTTACTGTACTTAAGGATGACAGCAAAAGAGAAACCGCAACGAGTATCCATATATATTTAAGTTTCTTATTACCCATATCATTTCCTCATCAAGCCCAACAAAAAAAGCAGAGCTTATCGATCAGCCCCTTATAAAGGGTGCAAAGCGTTGCGCCCTTGGGCTGTAACGATCAGTCTGCCTTCTGATCATTATTAAGTTTTTAATAATCGTAAAAAGGTCCGTCCCAGGTGTAAAACGTGTGATCCGTCCCATCCTCAATACAGCACACCGTGAAGCAAGGGCCAAAGCCCCAGCATATACCCTTCATGATGTAATGAAGATCCGACCACTTGTTAAGCGAGCCGTCCGAGTTACAGATGATTGCATTTCGCGTATTACCGTCAGATCCATACCTGAAGAACACCTTGATGCCGTACTTAGGTTCATCGAAACACTGGACATTGTAAAGTCCTTCTCCGTCAGCTCCCCAAAAGGCTGTACGTCCATCGTCCCAAATAGTTTCAGCTCTTCCGTCTGGATGGACGACATTTATATAGTCATCCAGCGTACAACTCTCGACAAACGTTCCGTCAGGATAGGTCACATCCGTAACAGTTCCATACTTATCAGACACTATGGTCTCCACAACCGTTCCGTCAGCGTAAGTGTCCCTCGTAACCACATCGCCGGAGCTCTCAACCTTTGTTGTAGAGTTCACAACGTTTGAAGGTGTGGGGGTAAATTCAGGATACAGCGCCTTTGTCGGAAGCGGCGTTGCGTACGGTGTCGCTGTCGGGATCGGTGTCCTTGTTGCCTTCGGCGTAGGTGTAGATGTCGCTGTGGGCGTAGGTGTATCCGTTGGTGTGGGCGTATCCGTAGGCGTGGGTGTAGGCGTGTTCGTCGGCGTAGGTGTAGGCGTATCCGTAGGTGTGGGCGTCGGCGTGTCTGTGGGCGTAGGTGTATATGTAGGTGTTACTGTGTTTGTGGGTGTGGGTGTCGCAGTCGGTGTTAGATCTGTATTGTTTTTCTCTGCGGGTTTAATTGCAGGAGTTGCTGTAGCCTGCTGTTCCTCACCTGATGCTTTCGATTGCGAAATTACCGTAGCATCATTCGGATCAACTTTTGGCCTTGCACAACTGCATCCTTCAACAAGTCCCGAAAGAGAAGTTATTAACAGCCCGACTATCACCATAGAAATAAGATGGTTTCGTCCCCCCTTTAAGCCTGATCTTTTCATTTTCTCTCCTTAAGGTTTAATCTGATGTCCCCTTTGATCATGAACAATTGTTTTTCACAAGTAGGAATTATAAAATAAAAAAATCCCGATATCAATATCGGAAGTGTAGAAAATAAAGGTGTTGAATTGTGCAATCTGCACAATCCAACACCCTGTTTCCCTTTTATTATCTGTTTTCGAAAATCGACAAATTTCTTCGAAACGCCTTAATCATGAGGTTTTAACCAATTTTGAACCTATAAATTTTTTATAAACTCAATTTTCGGGTGACATGCTGAATTCCTCGCCGTCTTCTCCCGCCCGCTGTTCTCTTTCAAGTTCTTTAAAGACCGGAAGAACTATGCCTGCATCAGTCATAATGAGAGTCATGGGTCCGATCACACAGCCGATCACAAAAAGCACATCATTCACTCCGTAGAACAGGAGGATCTCAACCGTCCAAAGCACAAGGATCAGGAGCGTTTTCGTAAAGAACCTGACGCCGATCTTTCTCGCATTTCTTAAGTTTTGGATGAGTGTGCCCTCGTATCTCGCTTCAAGCGGGAAAATGTACATCATGTGCAAAAGCATCACAAAGAAAACAACCAATCCCACAATAATGAAATAGATCGGATTTCCTTCCACCGCTTCAAAAAGCTGAAGATCCAGCCAAATACCGTAGATTATCACGCCGAAGCCCAGAGTCAGCAAAATACCGTGTTTCAGATTGCAGGCATATGCCTTCCAGAACTGTTTGAAGATGTGGGTGTCGCGCGCGTCGTAGATCTTCAGTGCCACATTGAATGCAGCGATCACGGAAGCGCCCGCGGTGACTATCGGAATGCATCCGATCAGGAAACAAAAGTTGATCACCGCCACATCTGCAAGGGTGTTCATGAACTCTATGAATTTGCTGTTTATTCCGAAGAGATTTTTCATTTTCGGCCTTTCAATACTACTGTATCTGTGATTCGAATTTTGCCTTTGCAGCTGTCTTGCTCCACTCAAGGCACTGGTCGTAGCCGTAAGCGTTGCATTTCTTGATCATTTCCTTAACGATGTAATTGTACTCAGCTTCGGATGATGCATAGATCGCATTCCATGAGTACTGAGTCAGGCAGTCCGTAACCTGTGACCAGACAGTCTCAAGCTCGGGGGACTTTTCGGGAGAAACATAGCCTCTTGTAGCGGGCTGTAAGTAGTAATTTGTCTTCTCGAAGTACTCCTGTGTTGTATTGCAGCCTGTGTGATCAACCCAATCCTGCTGAATGGGAGTGAAATCCTTTTCAAGCTGAGTCTTCCATGTATCCTTGTCGTAAGTCTCGCCGTGCTTGGAATCCAGGTTTACAGCCGCATTGTCCCAAGTGGTGTTGTTGATCTGAATGCATCCGTCGTTGAAGGTTCCGGAAAGTGCGTATTCCTTGCCTGTTTCGGGTGAAACGTAAGTAACTCCCGCCATATCGTAATTGGAGTCTGCGTTTGTCTTTTCGCCGAGTTCGGTGAAGTAAACCCAGCCTTCCTCATCGTAATCCCATGTAAGTCCTCTGGGGCCGTACCAAGTGGTCATGGCTCCGTCGGGAGTTGCAAGCCAGTTGATGATCTCCATGCAAAGTTCAGGGTACTGAGTGTTTGCACCGATGGACCAGATCCTGCTTCCACCGTAAGGGTTCATGCCCGCAACGGGTGTCTGAGCTTCTGTAGGGCAAAGAGAGAACATCATCTTGCCTTCCTTCAGATGGTCAAGTGTGTTGTAACCCGAACGTCCGGCATAATTGAACACTGAGAAGAAAATTCCGCCGTTTGCCAGCTTTTCAGCCATGTCGTTGTAGGTCTGAGACATAGAGTCGGGATCGATGAGCCCTGCTCTGTAGAGTTTGTTTGTCCAAGCCAGCATGTTAAGATACGGGCTGTTTTCATCAAGCGCGCCGTAGAAAGCGCCTGTCTTCGCATCGTAGTGACCGAGGCCCAGGTCTCCGTCGTAACCGTAGTAGGTGGTGGCAATGCACTTCACATACATGCACATGTCTCCATCCCAATCGGGCCACATGGACAAGGCATATGTAGGCTCGCCCGCTTCATCCGTGGGGCAGATCTCCTTCATCTTAACAAGCACATTGTAAAGATCGTCCATGTTCTTAACAGCGGGATAACCAAGCTGCTTGTAAAGATCCCATCTGATGTCCCATGTGTAGAAGAATGCGGAATGCGCATCTGCACTTGGAGCAACCGCATGTCCGAAGCCATAGATCTTTGTTCCGTCTCCTGAGATCTTTCTGTTGTTTTCCAGTGCGAGCTGCATATGCTCGTTTATGTAAGATCCGTATTCCTTTAAGAGATCGTCTTCTTCCCAATCGTAAAGAAGTCCGCGATTTATGGCGTTCTGGTAGTTTGCTCCGTCGCTTCCCCAAACCACGATGTCTCCCAGGTTACCGGCTTCAACTCTTGTTTCGTAGGTTCCTTCCGCTTCGGGGATAATATTCAGCTTTACATTGAACTTGTCCTCCAGAAGGGCTGCGCTCCAGCCTCCCTGTATGCCTGAATAATTGGCAAGTTCGGAAAAAACCGTAATTGTGATGGGCGCATCGCTGTTCTTCCCACCGCTTGTTCCTCCGCATGCAGCAAGTGAAAGCACCATAACTGCCGAAAGAACCATGCTTAAAATTCTTTTCTTCATTATTTTCTCCTCTCTTTCTCCCGTTTTGCTCCGATCAACCCTTCACTGCGCCGAGCATGATACCCTTAACGAAGTAGCGCTGCATGAAAGGATAGACCAGCAGAATGGGAATGACCGTAACCATTGAAATGGTGTATTTGATGATCCTGTTGGAAAGGCTTCCGGAAGCAATTCTGTTTGCCATGGCCGAATCCATTAGGGATCCAAGGTCCGTTGTCTGATTCAGGTAAATGTACAACCTGTGCTGCAATGTGAAAAGGCTTGCATCGTTCATGAGCAAAAGTGAATCCTGGAATGAGTTCCAGTTTCCAACTGCTCCGAAGATGGCGATCGTCGCAAGTATGGGCTTCGAAAGCGGCCATATTATGCGTGTGAAGACCTGCATAGTGGTTGCGCCGTCAAGTAAAGCGCTCTCCTCAAGTTCCGGTGAAATAGACTCCACGTAAGTCTTCACAAGGATGATGTTGTAAGGAGCAACGACCCCCGGGATAATATATGCCCAGAAGGAATTTGTGAGTCCCAGCATCAGCATGTTCAGGTACCAGGGAATGAGTCCCGCGTTAAAGTACATGGTGATCACTATCATTCTGTACCAGATCTTGCGCTTCCACATGTGCTGCTTTGTTACGATGTATCCCGCAAAGCCTGAGATTGCAACCATGAGAGCGGTTCCGATGATGGTCCTTAAAATAGTAACACTGAAGGACTGTCCCAAACCCGTTACATTTAAAAGTGCCAGGTAGTTGTTTAAATGGAACCCTCTCGGAAAGAAGGTGACCATTCCTCTGTTAACAAGATCGTTGTTCGATATCGTGTTGATGAAGAGGTAGTAGAACGGGAAAACGCAAAGTATCATGAAGATCGTAAAGAAAACGACGTTTACGATGTCGAAGATCCTGTCTCCCGCTGTTTTTTTGTAAATTATGAGACCAAAGCTGGAATCTCGCTTTGAATTTTTCTTTTTTTCAGCCATAGCACACCCCCTAAATTATATTCTCGCCGCGAATGGCTTTTGAAACGTTGTTGGCCACAAACAGCAGGAATACACTGATCAAAGACTTTGCCATGGAAACCACTGTCGACAGAGGTATCATCGCACCTCCGTTACTGTTTACAATACCAAGGTTGTAAACGTAAAGATCCAGCACTTCCAAGGTGTTCTTGTTGATGGGGTTCGAGAAAACAAGGTACTGCTCCATTCCGTTTGAAAGAATGTTTGCGATCGAAAGCATGAGCATTACGCAATAGGTCGGGATCAAAGCGGGCACTGTGATGTGCCACATTCTCTTAAAGCGTCCCGCTCCGTCTACCATGGCTGCTTCGTAAAGGCTCTGGTCAACTCCCGAAATAGCCGCGATGTATATGATGGCGCTCCATCCGAGTCCTTTCCATGTGCCCCAGGCCAGCATCTTGATCCATGAAAGGTTGTCGTTCTGCAGATAGTTTGCATCCGCAGCAACCTTTGTGATGTTTTCGATCAGATCGTTCACAAAGCCTTCCGTTGAGAAGAATGCAAATGCAATGGCATAAACCAGTACCCATGAAATGAAGTTGGGTATGGTGGTCAGGATCTGAACCGATTTTCTGAAGCCTGTGCTTCTGATCTCCGAAAGGAAGATTGCAAATGCTACAGGGAACCAGCTGGTGAGAATGCCCAAGGATGACATTACCAAAGTATTTTTCAAAACTCTCATAATGTCGGATCTTGTCACTTCACTGCTGAACAGATAGCCGAACCATTTGAATCCCACGAAGTTGTCTGCCGTGAGATCCGCTCCGGACTTGTAATCAAAGAATGCGTATCTCCATCCCCAAAGAGGAAGATAGGAGAAAATGAATGCCAGCATGAGTATGGGTAAAATGTAAAGGAAAAGCTTGTACTTCTCCTGCATTTCCATATGCTCTTCTCTTTCATTCTTAAATTCAGAAACAAAGAGGACAGCTGAGATCACAAAAAGAAAGATTGCAAATACCAGAAAGAAGTCTAAGCTCCGCCCGGGCTGTAACTGTCCCAGTTTTTTTCCGGCCGCCTTGAGCTCTGCATCAAATCTGCCGAAAGCCACCCTTGCGAAAATGTCTCCCAAAAGGATGAGGCCTGCTCCTATCATAGGAAACATTCCGCCTCTCAGCCTCATCTTATTGTTACCCAGTGACATACAGCCACCGATCCCCGCCACCGCAACACCGATGACTATAGCAATGCCCGAAAGCTGTACCAGCCTGAATGTCAGCGCCGAAATGTATCTGAAGCCCAGTCCCACATTGGCTGTAAGATTCGAATAGGAAACCGCCGCGGTAAAGATCGAGCAGTATTTACTGATCTTGTCCGTAATCCTTGCGGGAAAAAACGCCGGCAAGAACAACGTGACAGTACTGAAAAGTATCAATGCCCGCTGTACCCAATACACGTAGTTAAAAGGCTTCTTGGGCTGTGCTATTGAACTCTGTTTGATAATATCCACTTTTTCCTCCCATTTAACGGACCGGTTCTCCTCTTTCCGTCCGATCCGATATGATCCTTCCCCTATTATAAGGCTTATTGATTTTTCTTTTTATGATACAAATCCGATTAAATTTAAATGAAATTTTCGACACTCCAAATGAACCTATAAAATCTTCTAATCATTTTTATTTTCTTCTTGTATTTAATCTGATGTTATTGTAGAATGAAAAAAATTCTTAAGGAGGCATTTATGTTAAGACACGTCATAAGCCCTCAGGACCTTACGGTTACAGAGCTTGAAGATCTTATCAATTTGGCGAAGGACATGTATTCCCATCCTTCAAACTACTCTGAAAAATGTAAAGGAAAGAAAATAGCTACTTTATTCTATGAACCAAGTACCCGCACCCGTTTAAGTTTTGAAGCTGCAATGCTTAATCTCGGGGGCAGTGTTCTTGGTTTTTCTTCTGCCGATTCCTCATCCGCAGCAAAGGGCGAAAGCGTTGCAGACACTATCCGCGTCATTTCTTCTTACGCAGACATCGCAGCAATGCGTCATCCCAAGGAAGGTGCTCCCCAGGTAGCGGCTATGCACTCTTCCATCCCTGTGATCAATGCCGGAGACGGCGGTCACAACCATCCCACCCAGACTCTTACAGATCTTTTCACCATCAGTCAGCTTAAAGGTCGTTTAAACAATCTCACCATCGGTTGCTGCGGAGATCTTAAATTCGGTCGTACCGTTCATTCTTTGATAACCGCCATGTCACGTTACACCGGCGTCAAATTTGTTCTCATTTCTCCCGATGAACTCAAGATTCCCAATTACTTAAGAACAGAGCTTCTTGATGCAAAGGGTATCGAATATAAAGAAGTAAATAAGCTTGAAGAAGTTATGCCCTCACTGGACATCCTCTATATGACAAGAGTTCAGAGAGAACGTTTCTTTAACGAAGAAGATTACATCCGCTTGAAGGACAGCTTCATCCTTGATAAAGAAAAGATGAGTCTGGCAAGTCCTGATATGCTTGTAATGCATCCTCTTCCGAGAGTAAACGAGATCTCAGTGGAGGTGGACGATGATCCCAGAGCGGTTTACTTCAAGCAGGCAGAGCTCGGTGTTTACATCCGAATGGCATTGATTTATACGCTTCTCAAGGAAGCGGGAAAGATAGAGGGTTGATTTATGCTGAATATCAGTGGATTAAGCGAAGGATACGTTCTCGATCACATCAAAGCCGGCGAATGCATGGAGATCTACACATGGCTCGGCTTGGACAAGCTTGACACGGAAGTCGCTTTGATCAAAAATGTTAAAAGCAAAAAGATGGGTAAAAAAGACATTATTAAGATCGAGGGTGAACACTCTCTGAATTTTGATATGCTGGGTGTAATGGATCCCAACATCACGATAGATGTGATAAAAGAAGGAAAAATAGTCGAAAAAAGAAAGCCCAGCATGCCGGAATTCGTTGAAGGCATCATTAAATGCAAGAATCCCAGATGCATCACAACAATCGAGCAGGGCCTCACTCACAAATTCAGACTTACGAATCCCGAGAAAGGCACCTACCGCTGCGTTTATTGTGAACAGAGCTTTAAGAAAAGATAAAAGGATCGTCATTACGATGACTCTTAGGCGTTTCGTCCTCGGAGTCATCTTTTTTTTCAAATTTTACGGAATCGACCTTTTCTTTCAGATCCTTTTTTTCTTTGGCAGATGATGTAAATTTGTCTACCAGATCAGGGATCATGTCAAGGATCTTTGTGGCCATATCCTGATTTTTAATGTTAACAAGCTTTGCATGACCGTCTTTCAGTACGATCACTGCGCTGGGTGTGATCTTTCCGCCCATTCCGCCGCCGCTTCCGCCTTTTCCGGACTTGCTGTGATCCTTGGCCCACGCACCGGCAGCTACTCCGAAGGAAACCTCGACGAGCGGCAGGATCGTCGTTCCGTCATCGAACTTAACAGCCTCTCCCACCACAGTCTTTGTGGAAAGGAAGCCATCCATTCCTTTGAACAGAGATTCTACAGTATTTTCAAATTTGTTATCCATTCTCTTATTCTCCCTCCGGTACTTTCTCAGAAAGCAATCTGAGCCTCTTTACGAGTTTCCTCAAGTCTTTATTAAAATACAACAAAACCGCGATTAACGCAACGGTAAAAATCCTTATCCTGCCCTTCACACGAACATCGCAGTTAAAAACTTCATTTTCAAAATCCGGTTTAAGATCTAAAAGTTTGCCCGTGCAGGCATATACTGACGAGACAACTCCAAGGATCTCGCCTGTTGTTGCGGGATCTTCAAAGCCGAATTCCGCTTCTCC
>JAILNG010000077.1 GCA_024691875.1 Lachnospiraceae bacterium
TTCTTCCGCTTTTTCCGTCAGAAACGCCATGAATGCCGGCATCAAAAAATACTGTCCCGTTGACGCTGAGATCTCCTTCCAGCTTCGGGATAAAAACACGGTCCCCATTTTCGTGGATATGGAAGAAGCCTACAAGAACTATGGACTTGATGCAACAACAGGTTTTAAGGAATACATTCATTTCAACACTTATTACGATCCCGATTTTACTTTCGGAAGTTACTTCGGACATTATGCAGACATCCTTATGTCCAATTTCACTTTTTTTAACCTCAACACTCCCGAAACCATTGTAAAGCTCAGCGATTACAACAGATTGATGAGATTGTACGATAAAGAAGAATTACAGCTGTTCGAGGGGGAATATGCGGTAATCGGAAATTTCAAAACAATGGTTCAGCTCAGAAACGAGATATTGAAAGAAGGCAACAGCATCACTCTCTTCGGCTGTGAACTGCAGCCCCGGTACAAGGAGTGCATCGACGGTTACATCGACATTAACATTAACGCCATTTACGACGGTGCTTTCATCGTTCCGGACAACATCGTTCCCGAAAGCTCCAAAGGATTCGATTACATCTTCGGTAATTACGACGCTTCAGGCAAAGAAGAATACGAAGCCGTTGAAAACATGGTACTTGAAAACTTTGATAATGTCTTTGGCCTTTACCAAAAAGATTTCAACACTGCTCATGAAGCCGACAAGAACAATTTTGTATTATACGGACTGGCCACCACAAAGGAACTCCTTAAAGCCAACGGTGTTGGGATCAGCGCGATCTTAACCTTCATCGGCCTTTATATCGGAATGATCTTCCTGCTTGCATGCGGAGCGATCCTGTCCTTAAAGTCACTGACCGAAGCCGTTGACAGCCTGCCCAATTACGAGATCTTAAGAAAGATCGGCGCAGACGAAAACGAGATCAACAGGTCCCTTTTCAGACAGAACGGTATCTTTTTCCTGCTTCCTCTGCTGCTGGCTGCCATTCATTCGATCTTCGGAATGAAATTTGCCGTCAGAATCCTTGAAAACATAGGCATGGAAGACATCGCATCCTCCATCGCACTGACCTGCGTCGTTTTATTGATCATTTACGGCGGTTACTTTGCGATCACCTACTTTAACAGCAAAAACATCATCAGAAACAGGCAGTGATCTTTCCCCTTCAACTTTTTCTTGCTTTTATACTACATTTAGTGTAGTATGAACATAGGTATACACAATTGGTACCATTATTCATGCATATAAAAGCTGGAGGAAGGGGAAGTTCATGTTTAACAAAAACATTCTTGTAACAGATATTCGTGCCGGGATGATCATGGCAGCAGATGCGGTCGGAGCCAACGGCGATGTTATTGTTCCCAAAAGCACGGTTCTTTCCCAACGTTATCTTGCCCGTCTTAACAATGCCGGTATCAAAGCCATCAGTGTTTACATTCCGGACTACATTGCGACTCCCGAAGAGCTCAAAGAAAGTGCTCCTCAGGAAAATCGTCTGAAAGATACCCCGGAGTATCAGGATTTCCGTCGTGAGCTTCTGGCAGTGGCCGGTGATCTGTCGGAAGTCTTTGAAAGACTTATGATGAATCCTCGCTCCGAGATCAACTCGGAAGGTCTGATCGATTCCATCAACAATCTTTCGGACAAGTACGGCGGAACGCTCCATATCCTCGAACTTCTTCAGGCGGCACGAGATTTTGATGACAGTATTTACATCCACACAGTAGGTGTCTGCCTGATCTCAAAGATCATCGGTATCAAGGCTCAGTTTACGGAAGATCAATTGCATGAGCTGATCCTTTGCTCCATCTTCCATGATATCGGAAAGATCACCATCCCCGAGGAAACTCTGAACAAACAGGAACGTCTGACAGAGGAAGAAATGGAAGAGATACGTTCTCACACCACTCTTGGCTACCAGCTTTTAACGCAGACCTCACTGCCCGAACATGTGAGTCTCTGTGCTCTCTACCACCACGAGCGTTTCGACGGAACAGGTTATCCCGACGGACTTAAGGGTCAGAAGATTCCTTTCTACGCACGCTATGTGGCCATCGCCGATGTTTACTATGCTATGACATCCAAGAGGCCTTACCGTGAAGACATCTGTGCATTCGATGTTATCTCCGCCTTCGAAAAGGACGGTTACAGCAAGTATGATGCTGCGGGACTCATTCCCTTCCTGGATTGCCTTGCTCAGTCCCTTATCGGATCTCATGTCATTTTAAATGACGGCACAGACGGAAAGATCATAATGCTGAACGAACGTCTCACCCGCCCAATTATAAAGGTGGCTTCCGAGTTTGTTGATCTCATGAAACACACGGAACTTGAAATTATTAAGGTTATGATGTAAATAGAACCCTTCAGGGGAAAAGAAAGCACCCGGTGCAAACGCATCGGGTGCTTTCTTTTTAAAGCTTTAAAGCCATATTTTTCAGTTAAAAGAAAATCTTATCACAGCGAAGGATTGTTTCGGAAGAGAAAGCTTCTCGTAAGGATCGGCTGAAAACTCTTCTGTAGTAACTCTGTCCTTAAACTCAATTGAATTGTATGCCCGGGGATCGTCTCCCTTGAGAAGAGTGATCTCCGCATTCTTTACTTCATTGTAATCCGAAAGATCAAAGGAGATTTCTCTGTCCTCTCCGGATGCATTAGCGATCTTAAGGATCACCTCGTCACGTTTTGCATCGTAGGAAGCGTTAAAGAAAAGCTTCGTATTATCCTGATCAAAATCACTGTCTGCTTCCAGATCCCAGCTTCCCACGTTATTTGAGTACATCTTCTGAACATGGTAGCTCGGTGTCCCGTAAGCTGTCTCATCATTGAACCAGATCATGTCGGGAGCCCACTGTACGAAGCCTTCTCTTGCAAAAAGAGGAGCGTAGCTGGCCATTACAACCACATCGGCATTTCTTTCAACACCTGTAAGAAATGCAGCTTCCGAAACAGCTCCCTGAAGTGTGTTTCCGCTCTTTTCGGAGCCCGGACGCTTGGGATGAGCAGCGTATTCTCCCGAGAAAACCTTCACCGCTCTGTCGTAATCATCATAGAAATGAGTGTTTTCAAGGAACCATTCGGGAGGCATGTAGTAATGCTCATCGATGGCATAGGTGAAGTTTTCCTTGTGTCTGTTTTCCCTGTAGAAGTTCCATGCTGCTTCGTATCTTTCGGTACGAACATCAGGTCCTGCGGAGCCTATCAGCTTCATTTCCGGATACTTTGCATGGATCGCCTTTTCAAAGATCGTATATCTCTCAAAGAAATTTACTCGTTCGGTTTCCCACTGTTCATTTCCGATACCCATGAATTCAAGATTAAACGGTGCGGGATGTCCCATACGTGCTCTGAGAGCACCCCATTTTGTACCCACATCTCCGTTTGCAAATTCGATGAGGTCCAGCGCATCATGAACGAATTCATAGAATGCGGGATCGGTCGTTTCAACCAGTTCCGTTGACTGGTACTGGCAGGCAAGCCCCACGTTTATGACGGGAAGCGCCTTCGCTCCGATGTATTCGCAAAGGAGGAAGTACTCGAAGTAACCCAATCCCAAAGTCTGATTGTAATGAGAAAAACGGCCGGTAAAGTTGTTTTCTTTGTTGTTTCCATGTGCAGCCCAACGATTCCAGTTTGAAACTCGTCTCTTCGGATCTCCCACACTCTTCTTCCACTGATATCTGTTTTCAAGAGTGTTACCCTCTATGACACAGCCTCCCGGGAAACGAAGAAATCCCGGCTTAAGATCCTTAAGAAGCTCTGCCAGATCTTTTCTGAAAACACCCATGACCGCATTTTCGGGGAAGAGAGAAACGAAATCAAAATCCGCTTCTCCGCTTGTTGAAAGCGTGATCACAAGACGGGCTCCTCTTATTGAAATGGGTGATTTAAAGGAGAACTTGTACTCCTTCCAATTATCTTCTGCCACTACTGTAAATGTCTTCTTAAAGAACACGTCCTTGTTCTTTTCGATGATCACATTTACATCTCCCGAGTAGGAGGGTGTGTTCATCCAGAAAACACCGTTGTACCCCTCATCCTTTTTAAGAGTCAGTCCGTCAAAGGATTTGTTTGTAAAACCGGAATTTGCTCTCCTTGTCTGCAGATGCAGGTAGTGAGGATTCTCGCTGACCAAAGGATTGACAGTTCTTGTCTCCATGGCCACAAAAGGACAATCCTTGGGGTATTTGTACCACCCGTATATGCCATCGTACTCGGACGCATAGGCATCAAAATCTCCGGAGATCTTGAAGAATTCAAAACTTCTGTTCTCTATCATTTCCGCATAGAGACCGCCGTCTGCGGCGTAGTTTATATCTTCAAAGAACAATCCGAACATGTTGGGATTTATATCATGGGTTTTAATGTCTGATACGGTAATCTTCATATATGCCTGATTCTCTATCTTTCGCAGTTGTTAACGGTTCTGGGGAAAGGAAGCACGTCTCTGATGTTGCCCATGCCTGTAAGGTACATTACGCAGCGCTCAAAGCCGAGACCGAAGCCTGCATGTCTTGCTGTACCGTACTTACGAAGATCAAGGTATGAATCGTAATCTTCTTTTTTGAGGCCAAGCTCTTCCATTCTCTTAAGGAGAAGATCGTAATTGTCCTCTCTCTGGCTGCCGCCGATGATCTCTCCGATACCGGGAACGAGGCAGTCTGTTGCTGCTACAGTCTTTCCGTCGGGATTCAGCTTCATGTAGAAAGCCTTGATCTCCTTGGGATAGTCGGTTACGAACACAGGGCGCTTAAAGATCTTTTCTGTGAGGTAGCGCTCATGCTCTGTCTGAAGATCGCAGCCCCAGGATACCTTGTAATCGAATTCGTCGTTATGCTCGGAGAGAAGCTTGACAGCCTCTGTGTAAGTCACACGACCGAATTCGGAGTTCATAACGTGGGTAAGTCTCTCAATGAGACCTGTATCCACAAACTGGTTTAAAAACTTCATCTCTTCCGGAGCGTTCTCAAGAACGTAACGGATAATGTACTTTAACATGCTTTCGGCAAGGATGATGTCATCGTCAAGGTCTGCGAAAGCGATCTCGGGCTCGATCATCCAGAACTCTGCGGCATGACGTGTTGTGTTGGAGTTCTCTGCTCTGAATGTAGGTCCGAAGGTGTAAATGTTTTTAAATGCCATAGCGTAGTTTTCGCCGTTAAGCTGTCCGGAAACGGTGAGATTTACGGGTTTATTGAAGAAATCCTTGGAGAAATCCACTTTACCGTCTTCTGTCTTGGGAAGATTGTTAAGATCAAGAGTGGTAACCTGGAACATTTCTCCCGCACCCTCACAGTCACTGCCTGTGATGATGGGTGTGTGAACATAAACGAAATCTCTCTCCTGGAAGAACTTGTGAATTGCGTAAGCAGCAAGAGAACGGATCTTAAATACAGCCTCAAAAGTGTTTGTTCTGGGGCGAAGGTGAGTGATGGTTCTCAGGTACTCCAAAGTGTGACGCTTTTTCTGAAGAGGATAGTCGGGTGTGGACTCACCTTCAACAAAAACGGAAGTAGCCTGGATCTCAAAAGGCTGCTTTGCTTCGGGAGTCGCAACAAGAGTTCCCGTTGCGATGATAGCGGAACCAACGTTCAATTTGCTGACGCTTTCAAAATTTTCCATCGTATCATGATAAACGATCTGAAGAGGCTCAAAGAAGGTTCCGTCATTCAAAACGATGAAACCGAAATTCTTTGAATCTCTGATACTTCTTACCCATCCGCCTACGGTAACTTCTTTACCGAGGTACTTTTCTTTGTCACGAAAGATCTCGCGCACGTTCGTAATTTTGCAATCCATTTTCTATGTATTCCTTTCATTATCTGCGATATTCCGCAGCTATTTTTTCAAAGACAGGCAAAGCCCGTTCTATGGTCTCCGTCTGAACACAGTACGCAATGCGCACATGTCCGGGACATCCGAAATCTCTTCCCGGTACCAGAAGAAGATCGTACTTCTTTGCTCTTTCGCAGAAGGCAACCTCATCCTCTTCCAAAGCTTTGGGGAACATGTAGAACGCTCCCTGAGGCTTTACGCAGGAGTAACCGGCTTTGATCAGTCCGTCGTACAGGATGTCTCTGTTTTTATTGTATATGGAAATGTCGGCTGTTTTGTCGGCACATTTTCCCGCCACCCTCTGGAAAAGGGAAGGGGCATTAACATATCCCAAAATTCTGCCGGCGCCGCAAACCGCGGCATAAACATCTTTGCAATCATCCATCTCATCGGGGACAAGCACGTATCCAATTCTTTCCCCCGGAAGAGAAAGGGATTTTGAGAAGGAATAGCATATAAATGTGTTACGGTAGTACTTGGTTACAAAAGGAAGCTTGATCCCGTCAAACACGATCTCTCTGTAGGGTTCATCCGAAATCAGGTAGATCGGATGACCGTACTTTTTGGAGGCTTCTTCAAGAAGCGCCGCCAGCTTTTTGATCGTATCTTCCGAGTAGACAGCTCCACTGGGGTTGTTGGGGCTGTTTATGATGACTGCCTTGGTGTTTTTTGAAAGGCTTCTTTCAAATTCCGTAAAATTGATCTGGAAATCCGAGGGCTCAGCCGGTATCAAAACGCATTTGCAATTGACAGTGTTCTCGATCCAACATTTGTACTCGGGAAAATAAGGCGCCGGAACGATGAACTCGTCACCGGGACATGCAAGAGCCTTAAGGACGATGCAAAGGGAAGCTGCCGCGCCCACGGTCATATAAAAACTGTCTTTGTTAAACTTCGTTCCGAAACGGGAATTCAGGCTGTCTGCCATTGCCTGTCTCACCCATTCCAGTCCCGTAGCCGATGTGTAACCGTGAAGGACTTCCGCTCTTTCCTCCGCAACAAAGCTGTTGATCACATCCGTGACACAGTCGGGAGGAGCGACGCTGGGATTTCCCAGGGAGAAATCAAAGATGTTCTCCCTTCCCACGATCTTTGCTCTCTGATTGCCGTATTCAAAAATTTCTCTTATAGTCGAGCGCTTTTTTCCAAGGCCCGTCATAGCCTCTGATATCATACTTTAAATCTGTAGCCCTTTCCCCAGATGGTCTCGATGTACTGAGGATTTGTAGCATCCTCTTCGATCTTTTCTCTGATCTTTTTAATGTGAACGGTAACGGTGGCAATGTCTCCGTCACTGTAGGATTCCATTTCCCAAATGCGGTTGAAGAGCTCTTCTTTTTCGAAAACTCTGTCGGGATGCTCTGCAAGGAAAGTGAGAAGGTCAAATTCCTTCTTTGTAAGATTCTTTTCTTCCCCGTTAATGAAAACTCTGCGGGAAGCCTTGTCGATCTTGAGTCCGCGGATCTCAATGATCTCACCTGCTCTGCCGCCGTCTCCGGAAAGACGTTCAAAACGGGCGATGTGTGCCTTAACACGTGCAACCAGCTCATTGGGGCTGAAAGGCTTTGTCATGTAATCGTCCGCGCCGAAGCCGAGACCCTTGATCTTGTCAATATCTTCTTTCTTTGCGGAAACCATGATGATGGGAACATTCTTCTTTTCGCGTACCTGCTTGCAGATCTCGAATCCGTCTTCACCGGGGAGCATAATGTCTAAGATCAAAAGATCGTAATCTTTTTCCAATGCGTCCTTGAGACCGCTTCTGCCGTCAGCATCCACATTAACAGTGTATCCGTTCAACTCGAGGTAGTCTTTCTCAAGTTCTGCGATGGACGCATCATCTTCAACAATTAAAATTTTAGCCATTTTTATTCAGTGCTCCTTTCTTAACCGTGAACGAGATCGTGGTTCCCTGTCCCAATTCACTTTTTACAAAAACTCTGCCTTTGTGTTCTTTAACTATTTTATCTACTATGGCCAGACCAATTCCGGTTCCTGCCCGGCCTGATGTCCTTGATTTGTCGGCTCTGTAAAACCTCTCAAAAATGTGAGGTTGGGCCTCTTTGGAAATTCCGATACCGTTGTCGATGACCGAGATCCTGACGGAATCTCTTGAATCCGTAAGTTTCACGATGATCTCTCCGTGAACGTCCTCTTTTCTGTACTTGACCGCATTTCCGATCAGATTGTTCATTACCCTTCGGATCTGCTCGCAGTCTATCGATACCGTTGTCAGAGGATCGATCTCGGAAACAAATTTCACGGTGAAATCTTTCATTTCCAACTCAATTGCGTACTCATCAACGCAGTCTCTGAAGTAGTTCACCGCGCTGACCTTTTCAAAATTGTAGGGAAGCTTGTTGTTGTCCAGCTTTGCGTAGTAGGAAAGCTCATCCACGAGAAGTGTCATGTCCGTGGCTCTTACCATGATGGTTTTAAGGTACTTGTCACGTTTTTCCTTTGTGTCGGCGACTCCGTCAAGCATACCTTCCGCATACCCCTTTATGGCTGTAAGCGGCGTTTTCAGATCGTGAGAAACGTTACTGATCATTTCTCTGACATCCTGCTCGTACTGTTCCCTCTGATCTATCTGAGTCTTCAGATGGACTCTCATTTCTTCAAAGTCGTTGCACAGCTGACCGATCTCGTCATTCTTTTCTCTTTTTACGCTGTACTTTAGGTTTCCTTCTCCGATCTGCCTCGTGGCGAAACGAAGATTCTCCAAAGGTCTTATGATGCTGTCATTCAGCCAGTTAAACAGGGCCGCAGCAACCGCGCCTATAATGATCACCGAAATACCGACACCGATAAGAAAAGATCTTGTCATCCTGTAGAACAGGGTGGAAGCTTCGGTTATTATCAGGAAACAGCCTTCGCCTCCGTCCGGATAGTACACGTTTCCGTGCTTGACCAGAACCGGATCGATGCCGTTAACATACACCGCACCGTCAAAAGAGGCGCTCTTGGTGGCGATCGCCGTGTGAACGGAAGTCCTTACCTTATCGAAAGCAGCTTCATCCCCCACAAAGAGTTCATCCCCGTTTTTTTCCACGACAAGATAGGAAAACTTTGTAGTGAGAGTGTCATTCATGTTGTCGATCCATTTTTGATTTTCAAGTCTCTCGGGATACCTCACCACCGTTGTACTTAACTCATTGTACTCACTTTGTGTGAGCTGGGTGAGCGCGTGTACCGGCTGAGTGATGATGGCAAGGGTTCCGATCCCTCCTGTCCTGAAGCCGTGCAGCCCTATTCCCATGGCAAAAATGCCGATGCTGCCGACCACGGTACATGGAGTCAGGATCATTACGAGAAATGCGATGAAAATTTTCTTTTGCAGATTCATAAATCCTCCACAGCATGTCCCCTATCCATACTTAATTGTTGATTATATCACATTTATTAATATTTTGTATATATAGATAAAATTTTTGTTACTGTACAAATATAAGCAATTTCAACCCCACTCTGAAAGCCAGTTTTTAAGGAGTTTTAACA
>JAILNG010000085.1 GCA_024691875.1 Lachnospiraceae bacterium
TGTATGCCGAGGTTCTGATTCAAGGGATTCTTTCCGGGCGTAGCGTAGATATGGACGAAATTGAGACAAGTTTCCAAAACCAAAAGATGGTGAACGAAATACGACGTTATCTTGCCAAAGTAAGCGGAAATCCCAAAGAAACAGCGTAACCTCTTTCCGAATGTATCCCAAAGATAATCGAGAGGTCGGAATTTCTCTTAATTGAGAAATTCCGACCTCTCACACCACCGTGCGTACCGTTCGGTACACGGCGGTTCAATCAACTTAACAAGCAACACACCTTTCGGTGTAGTAATCTAACATTGAGACTAATCCAAATGAGGTTATACCCGCAAAATCTTTTTTAACGACTTCAAAAGGACAATTGACAGTTTTTAAAGGACGAATGGCACAAAACATATTTTGCCGAGTCGGTCAACATCATTCTTATTCTCCGATGGAGGCTGTTCTGTATATAAATCTTACACTTCCTGTCTGACCTTCCGCAAGTCCCGAAAAATTATTGTACTCATCGGCCGCGTGAAGAAGCTCGTGAAGCTTGTCGAAAGAAGCTTCACGTGAAGCGGCGATATCACGTATCCCGGATGTCATTCCGGTAAGATCCGCATCATTTACGGAATCGGAAAGTGTCACTGCGCCGTCTCTTATCTTCTTTACAGCCTCGTCAAGTTTTGTTGTTTCATCAGCAAGGGTTGAAAGATTGGTACTTAAACAAGCTGCTCCGTCCGTATAATCCTTAAGCCCTTTACAGAAGGTGTTTACACTGTCCAGTTGAGCCTTCACCACGCTGACGGTTTGTATGCCCGTTTTCACCTTAACATACATTTCGGAACCTGCCGGAATGGCCTTAAGCTGAGTGTTCATCGTCGCCACGGTTCCGTCAAGGATCGCGGCGTAATTGTTGCGGGTAAGCTCAGGAATGTTCACTCCTGCTGAGATCAGCGAAGTGTAAGCGGTTTTAAGAAGGGATTCAAAAATCTGTTCGCTTCCCGCAACAAGTGCCGCATTGTTGGATGTGAGTTGTTTTGCACCGGCGTCAAGTTGACCCACTGCTGTTTTCAGTTTCCCGGTTCCGTCCGAAAGATCGTACATAGCCCCTGCAAGAGTTGCTGCACCCTCTACAAGTGCCTTGCAATCCTTTTCCAGTTTTTCCAATTTTGCATCAAGCTCGTGTCTGTCAGAAGACGTGTCTGTGTCAATGCCTCTGAAGAGTTCATCCGTCACAAGAGTCAGGCTTGTGAGGAGTTTAAAGTTCTCTGCATCGCATTCAACCGTGATTCTGTCCGGATCCTCTATGCTTGTAAGGAAATTACCGAAACCCGGGAAGGCAAGACCGCAAACTGTAGTCTTTGAGCCGTCCGAGGAAACGGAACCTCTTGAAACTGTCACATTTTTAAAATTGTTATTATTTAGAAGAACAACGGAAACAGCCGCAAAGGGAGCCTTTTCCTTATCGTTGAATTCAAATGTCATTGTCACATGGCCGCTCTTTCCCGCAAGCGAGTCGGGATCGATTTCCTTACCGTCCAAAGTGTAAGTCACATGGAGATCAACCGGCAATTCCTTGTCTGTTTCCCCTCTGTAGACGATCTCGTTTCCCTGCGCATTCCAGGTAATGGCATCCCCATCATTTACATAACTTTCCTTGCCTCCCACATTCTTAATGTTTTGCAGTTTGGAACGGTCCTTGATCTCTTCGGCGCCATCACTGTTTTTAAGCCTGTTGCTGACTATGACTTTTGCCTTACTGCCGTCCGCGTTTGCGATCACATAGACGGTTTCATCCTTATCGACGCTCTCTTTTTCGGAAAGTGCATTTTTAATGGTATCCGTGATTTCGTTCTTCTTTTCTTCTATTGTATTTTCAATGTCCGATGCCTTGCTGTTTTCTTCATTCTTGGCATAGGCCGGATTTATCGCTGTTATAAGCGGAAGTACCAGAGCGGCACTCAACAGGATCGAAGCTGTTTTTAAAAATCTCTTATTCATAATCTTACCTTTCCTTTCTCTGTAATTGGTTGTTCTGTGCAATCTTCCTCATTCCTATGGTACTGTGACTGATCACTCCGTCAAAAGCTGAAAGGAATGCGGGCAGGATCAATACTACCGCAAACATGCTGATGATCGCTCCTCTTGCCATGAGTCCGCACATGGAACTGATGATGTCAAGATCCGAATACATCGCTACTCCGAAGGTAGCCGCGAAGAAGCCCATAGCACTGACAAATATCGAGGGGATGGCTGAGGAAAGTGCCTTTGAAACCGCTTCCTTCTTTCCCTCTCCTTTGGATCTCTGTTTCTTGTATCCGTTGGTCATAAGGATCGCGTAGTCAACCGTTGCCCCAAGCTGGATCGTACTGATGCAGATAGGTGCAATGAACGGAAGACTCGTATTCAAGTAATAAGGAATGCCAAGGTTAATGAAGATGGCAAACTCTATCACCGCCACAAGGACCACAGGAAGCGAAACACTCTTTGTAACAACTGCGATGATCAAAAAGATCGCTGCAATGGAAATTATTGAAACTCTTGTAAAGTCTGTGTCTGTAACCGAGACCATATCCTTCGTGCAGGGTGCTTCGCCGATCAGCATTGCATCCTTGTCCCATTTTTTTATCACAGCATTGATCTCATCGATCTGTTTATCTACCTCTTCACTTCCCACATAGTACTCGGAACTGATGACCGTAAGAGAGTACCTGTCACTCTTAAGCGTTTCCAGCACACTTTCCGGAAGAAACTCCTCCGGGACTCCACTTCCGAGAACCGATTCAAGTCCCACGGCAAACTTTACGCCCTTGATCTCTTCCAGCTCATCAAGCATATCTTTTGCATCCGCGGAATCCATCTTGGCATCGGACAGCACCATATGAGTGGATGCCATGTTAAATTCTTTTTCAAGTTTTCTGTTTGCGGTGACAAAATCTATGCTTTCAGGTAAAACATTACTCATGTCATAGTACTTTTCCGTATGCACGTATCCGTACAATGCAGGGAAAAGAACGATCAAAAAGATCGCTATGAAAACAGCCGGCTTTGAAGTAACCACCTTCGCCACCTTGTCCATCTTCTTCGGCATTAACGATCTGTGCTTTGTCTTTTCTATCAAACCGTCAAACACCAGAATAAGTGCGGGAAGCGTGGTAATGCTTCCTATAACTCCAAGCGCAACCCCCTTTGCCATTACTATGCCCAAGTCCTTACCCAAAGTAAAACTCATAAAGCAAAGAGCTATAAACCCTGCAACTGTCGTGAGAGAGCTTCCGATAACCGACGTAAACGTGTTGGAGATCGCATGCTTCATCGCCCTCTTATTGTCCCCCGGGAATCTCACTTTCTGCTCAGAGTAGCAGTTCCAAAGGAAAATGGAATAGTCCATGGTTACCGCCAATTGAAGCACTGCGGAAAGGGCTTTGGTGATATAAGAGATCTCACCCAGCCAATAATTCGTACCCAGGTTCAAAAGTATGGCCATTCCCATGCTTGCAAGAAAGATGAAAGGGATTATGAAGCTGTCCATGAAGATCATCATCGCCACAACCGCACAGGCCACGGCAAGTCCCACGTAGATCGGCTCCTCTTTTTCGCAAAGATCCTTAAGATCCGTTACCAGCGCGGACATGCCCGTAACAAAACATCTGTTTCCGGCTGTCTTTCTCACCTGTCTGATGGCTTCTATGGTTTCATCCGCTGACGTTGAAGTGTCAAAGAACACCGCAACCAGCGTTGAGTCGCCCGAATTCAGCATGTTGTACCACTTGTCGGGAAGGATCTCCACGGGCACGCTGCAATCCGCAATGCTGTAAAAAGAAGCAGCCGTGGCTACATGCTCCACTTTTTCAAGTCTTTCAGTCATATCCTTGATCTCGCCGGGCGTCATGCCTTCAACCACAATAACCGAAAATGCCCCTTTTCCGAAATCTTCCAATAGAATATCCTGCCCTTTAACCGTTTCCATGTCTTCCGGCAGATAGGTCAACATGTCGTAATTGATCCTTGTTTTCATCATCCCGTACACTGACGGTACTATGAGAAGCAGCGCCAGGATCAGTATCGGAATATGAAACTTCACTATAAAACTGCTTAACTTTTTCATCCGCTTAACCTCGCTTTCTTAATTTATGTACGTATGTTACACCGGCTTTTTCCCCTATTCTACGGATAAAAAAAGAAGCGTGTCTGAAAATCAGACACACTTCAACGTTTGCCTAAAAATTACTGTTCATCTGTTTGCAGGCTTCCGCCGTTTTTAATGATCTTGTATTCCGGAGTTCTCATCCTTTCCACCAGTTGCCGCGTCATTCCCTTAAACAGGTACTGGACACAGGCCACCTTCGTCTCGATCCCTTCCGTCATTCCTTCTTCCATCCAAATCTCGAAAATCCCCATGACCGCCTCGTCAAGCATACGTCCCAGGAAATCCAGATCGTCCTGTGGGATGTCATCCGTTCCCGCTTCCCTTAAAATGAACTTTGCAGTGATCTCTTTTATGATATCGCTGAAGTAATCCCTCAAAATGTCACGGTTCGCAGAATTGTAAATATGATACACCGCCTTTTTGTTCTTAATTGCAAAACTCAGTGCATCAACAAGTCCTTTTTCCCACGTATCATAGTCCTGTGACTTGTCCACTGCCCTGCACAGATCGCTATGCAGCACATCCGTCAGCAGATCATAGATGTCCTTGTAATAATAATAAAATGTGTTACGGTTGATCCCGCATCTTTCCACGATGTCCTTAACCGTGATCTTGTCAAAGGGAACTTCATTCAGAAGTTCCACAAAAGTGTTGATTATTGCTTTTTTTGTAAACGCTGCCATTTTTATCCCTTTTCACATATCTCAAAACCAAAGGGCACGGGGTTTGTTTAAAAATTAATCCTTCCGTCCCTGATCTGTATCCTGCTCTTTGCATAGTCAGCCAATAAGAGTTTGGGCTCATTTTACCCATTGGTAGGCGATCCTCGGCGATCCGTTTGCAAGGTAGATCACGCCGCGCCTTGAAAATCCACTGCGTTCAGCCAGCTTTTGCATGACCTTATTATCCTCGTGGGTGTCCATACGAATGCTGTCCACAAATTGTTTGCAGTAATCCACCGCGCATTCAAAGATGCCATGAACCTTTTGATCGCCCGCGATCCTGTGAATCGTAACGTAGGGAGCTTCATTTATCCATTCGCCGCCCTCGATGTAAAGGTAGGTGGGGTCTATGCCTTCGCAGAATGCGAAGACTCCGTGTATGCCCGCTTCATCGTATATAACACGGTTTATACCGTTCTTAATGTCATTTTTAACCTGTTCTTCGGCCGGATGATTGTGCTTCCATTGATTGGGATTACCGGTTTTGATCATGAAATCCTGCGCAATCCTGTAAATTCCCATGATCTCGTCAAATTCGCCCATCGTGGGCTTTCGTACTTTAAGCATATGCTCTCTCCATTTTGAGCCTTTAACCCCGTCCCCGGGGCTCATATTTCCTTAATAAAAAAGCGATTCATGCTGCTGTGACCCACAAAGTCCGGGCGGGGAATCTCTTTATATCCGCTTTTTTGATATATGTGTATCGCTGACGCCAAGTTGTCGTGGGTTTCAAGATAGGACTTTTTGAAGCCTGCCTCACGCATGCGGTCTTCTATGAAAGCTATCATTTTGTAGCCCAAACCTGAGCCTTTTGCGCAGTCATCCAGATAAAGCTTTTGAAGTTCCGCTGTGTCGGAAAGAGCTTCGAAGCATGCAAACCCAATGCCTCCGACAACCTGCCCCGTTTCATTTTCCAAAACAAAATAGCGACTGTCATTTCGTCCGTAAACTTCGCTAAGATGATCCAAAGCCGCATCGAAATAAGCTGTCCCCGGAATGTCCAATCCGGCATTCTCAAGGTTTTTACGCACTATCGCAGCAATTTTTGCATTATCATTCGGTTGTAATTCTCTGAAAGTAAACATGGCTACATTGTAGCACGAAAACACCTGATTGCAATGAAGATTGCATAAAAAATGACACCATAACCCCGTCCCCAAAGGGTCTGCATACCGTTTTGCAAATTTTTCATCGAAGTTTTTTTGACAAAAACAGGAGAAGATCATCGTCATTTACACAAGGTGCATACTGATCCAGAACTTTGTTTTGATACCAGACACCGCTTCCATCCGGGATATATCCTCGTTTAACATATATCCTCTGTGCCTGCCCGTATCCGGAATGGACACCCACTGCCAAAAATACCATATCCGAGATTTTAGCAGCTTCGCTTTCCGCCACATCAAGTAGTTTGCTTCCTATTCCTTTCCCGTGGATGTCAAAGAATACTGTTAGATCAACAATTTCGGGATAGTTCTGTCCTCCCCATGGTCCTTCCGTGGGATGTAGGACAAGAGTACATTGTCCTTTGACCGCGCCCTCATATTCAGCGATAAACACAAGTCTTTCGTCTTCTTCCTGCTCTTTGTAATAATCCTCATAAACCTTAATCTGAGGGTGCCATCCGTAGGAAAGATATGTGTCATACAATATCTTTGCATCCTCCGGTACCATGCTCCGAATTTTTAAGGTTCCGTCATCATAATATGTTTCCATATATCTTCTAACATCAATTATTTACAATACTTTGTAATTATTCAGATTGATTTCATCAATCATCTTTTCCAAAGGTATATCCGTATTATCATAAATATGTCCGACATTCTCAGGCAAGGAGTCGAGCTTTCTTTTTATGAATTTTGCTCGCTCAATCATATCTATATCTCCACGATTCCGAATGCGACTTTCCAGTTCATCCTCTGAAGCAGTGAGCACAATGTAATATAGGCTTGCACCATGCAAAGAAGCGAGTTCTCTGACTCGGGGTAATTCATCTTCAATTACATAATCAATAAGTACATCGATTCCCTGACTAAGTGCCCGGCCTGCTGTGGCTATAATACAGTCCCAGTTAAACTTTAGTATGTCTTCCCAAAGTACATTGTCCGATGCTTCTCCGTTCACGAAGAAATCGCCTTTGTTTTCCGGCTCTACGAATCCGGCATGAAAATCGTCTCCGTGAATGACATAAACAGTCTTCCCATTTTCGAAAACCATGTGCCTTGCATACTCGTCCGTAAAAGTTGATTTACCTGTTCCGCACGCACCGGAAATAAAAATAATTTTGTTCATCTATGTTTCTCCACCACGCAAAAGTTTATCCAATTCGCAAAGGAGCTTGGCTTTCATCTCCTCAAGTTCTTCGCTGCTCGGTCTGTTTCGATCCGCATACATTTCATCCATCGGATAACACCATACCGGCCCTTTGCCGTTGTTGCCATAATTCTCTATGTCTCCGGGTCTTCTCGGAAACAGATGCCAGTGGATATGTGCACCACCTTCTCCGTTTCCGAGACATTCATAATTCATTTTTTCAGCCCCGAAAGCATTTTTAACTGCTTCAGCGACTAATGTCATTTCTTGCAAATGCTTCGCTCTCGTATTCTCATCAAGATCAAAAAGTTCAACAACATGATCCTTATATAGGAATAAAGAATATCCTTTAAAATGTTGGAAATCTCCAATCACCACATATCCGGTTTCAAGTTCTTTTACCAGAAAAGGATTCTTTCCTTCTTTTGTTTCTTTTATTCTTTCACAAATTCCGCACATAAAAATCTCCACACATAAGTCAGGATTTCTTTTTGAATATCAAATGGTTGAAAAATGCAATCTTTCTGAATTCGTCCATGGTACTTGCCTTGGCTTCAAGCTCAAGCATGGATTTGTACCAATCATCGGTGTATTTAATCTCGTTGTTTGAAGACAAGCCAAAGAACGCTCTTATTCCGTATGTTTCTGAAAGTGCCATTTCTCCGGAAAGCAAATCAGTCAGGAACTCATTACCATAAACATCCCTGTTTCCGAACATGCTGTCCTCTGCTACGTTGTTCAGCAGGTCCAGTGCCGCATGCGGATTATCTCCAAGCACAGCACTTCCCATTACTCTACCGAAAAGATTATGCTTGATTATAGACAAAGTACCTTCCTGTTTTAATACTCTGACCAATTGCTTTAAGATTTCTTCCTTGTTTTCGACATACTCCAACACATTGTGACAAATGACAAAGTCAATAGAATTATCCGGGACAGTCTTAAGATAATCCAATCCTTGTGTAATCAGAGTATACTCATTCTCTTCAACACGCAGGCTATACATTTCTTCATTTGGCTCTACAGCTACAACATCATGGTTCTTGGCATAATGATTGGCTGTAATACAGAATCCCGCTCCAAAATCCAGAATTCTGATTCTTTTATCATTTGTAATATTCAGCTGTTTAAAAATCATTTCGTAGAACATTCTGCCCCAGGGCTGATCTACCATATTTCTGTAATCCTTAATCGTTCCCATATCTCACTTATCATAACCCTTTCAACAAGAATTATTTCATCCATAAAGGTTCTTCTCCATCATTTGCCTGCCTCAGCCAATCTTTTCAACATCCGTCCGGTTTCATATTCAGTATATCCATGTTTCGGGTAGAACTCATAAGACTCAGTCCACTGCTCCTTAGGTGTGCCGAGATTGACTTTGGCTATGGTAATCCCTCTTTTCTGAAGATCCTTCTCTGCGGTTTCTAACAGCATTGAT
>JAILNG010000123.1 GCA_024691875.1 Lachnospiraceae bacterium
TGCAGCAGAACGCGCTACCGGATGCATGAAGAACATGACTCAGATCCTTAACGAGATCAATGATCTTGCGGGGAAGCTTAAAAAGATCAAGGTAGATTGATAAAAGAATTAAAACTCCTTTCAGAGTTTAACACTCTTGAAGGGAGTTTTTTTGTGATCAAAGATCTATATCAAGTTCAACCGGGCAATGATCCGAACCGAAAACTTCCGTGTGGATCTTTGCATCCTTTAATCTGTCGTTCAAAGAATCCGACGTTACAAAGTAATCAATTCTCCATCCCGCATTCTTTGCTCTCGACTGAAAGCGATAACTCCACCAGGAATAGATCTGTTCTTTGTCGGGATAAAAGAAACGGAATGTATCCGTTAAACCGTTATTCACCACATTATCGAACTTTGCTCTTTCTTCATCCGTGAATCCCGCATTATGATGATTTGTTTTGGGATTTTTGAGATCGATCTCTTTGTGAGCAACGTTCAGGTCACCACAGTATATGACCGGTTTACTTTTTTCAAGCTTTTTGATGTAGGCAAGGAAATCATCCTCCCACTTCATCCTGTACTCAAGCCTTGAAAGATCTTCCTTTGAGTTGGGAACGTAGACCGTGATCAGATAGTATTTTGGATACTCCAACGTGATCACCCGGCCCTCGTGATCGTGCTCCTCGATCCCCAGGCCGTAGGTTACATTTAAAGGTTCTTCCTTCGTAAAGATCGCAGTTCCGGAGTAGCCCTTCTTTTCAGCATAATTCCAATACTGCCTGTAGCCGGGAAGATCAAGTTCGATCTGCCCCTCCTGCAGCTTAGTCTCCTGAAGGCAGAAAGCATCCGCATCGATCTCATTAAAAAAATCCAAAAAGCCCTTATCCTTGCAGGCTCTTAATCCGTTAACATTCCATGATATAAATTTCTTCATAGCATTTTCCTTTCACCCGAAATCCGACTTGTAAACGCTACTATTTTATCACAATCATGGGCTAATTGGTACAAAAAAAGACGGGCATTAAGTCAGTCCCGTCTTTCAAAGGAAGTTTTATAATTTTAAGCACTCAGCTTTTGCATGCTCCATAGCTTCGATCACTTTGTCGCAAAACGCATCGAACTCAGGATCCTCTTCATACTTTTCGGGGTGCTTGAGCACATAATCAAGTGCCATGCGCACTCCCCTTTGAAAAGAAATGTTGGTAGTCATTTGGGGGACAAGTCTTTTTAATTTACTGTTGTCAAAAACAACGGAAACCGCCTTATCACCCAAAAGACTGCCTCTGAAATCATAGCCCCGGGGTGCACCCACCTCACTAAGAAATTCCGACGACACATGTACTGCCTTAAGCTTCACTCCGAGAGCCTCTGCAATCGTCGAATAGATCTGATCCCAAGTGAGGATCTCATCTCCGGTGATCTGGAAGGCTTCACCGATGGCATGTCTGTTTGCCATCAGCCCGACAAAGCCGATGGCAAAATCACTGTTAAAAGTGAGTGCCCAAAGTGAAGATCCGTCACCCTGTATAATAACGGGTTTACCCTGTTGCATACGTTTTATAACCTGATAGAAGCCCTTGTTTCCATGTACTCCGAGAGGAACGTTCCTCTCGTCGTAGGTGTGGCTGGGTCTTACGATCGTAACGGGGAATCCCTCCTCACGATACATCTTCATGAGGAATTCCTCGCATGCGATCTTGTTTCTCGAGTACTCCCAATAAGGATTTGCAAGCGTTGTACCCTCAGTGATCACGTAATGAGCCGCAGGCTTGTTGTAAGCCGAAGCGGAACTTATAAAAATGTATTGTTTGGTTTTTCCCTTAAACAGTCTGTAGTCACGTTCAACAGCTTTTACATCAAAGGCAATGAATTCACTTACAACGTCAAACTCCATACCCTGAAGCTTATTGGCTACATCTTCTTCGTTATAGATGTCGGCGTTGATCAGATGTATGCGTGCGGGAACTTCATCATTACGGTGTCCGCGGTTTAATAGCCAGACTTCCCACAAGGGATCCGCTGCCAGCTTCTTCACTATTCCCATACTGATCGTTCCGGTTCCTCCGATAAAAAGAGCTTTCATGCTGTCCTCCTTCTGTGTCCGTAAATCTTACTTTGTTCGGTTCTTGTCTCCTCATGTCTCTCCTTTGAAAGCAAGGGAACAAGGGCAATGTATAAAGCAAAGGCATTGATCAGGAGCGCGCCGATCCATGCACTGATCTCAGCGTAGGCGGTGGCTCTGAAGCCTGTTTTCTCTATGAAAGACGAGATCACAAATATTCTGAGGATCATTTCAAGAATGCCGGAAAGCATGGGGAGCATAGGCTTTCCCATTCCCTGTACACAGCTTCTGACCACGAAAAGCACGTCAACAAAGAGCATCATAATGCCGCAACGTGGCAGAAATTCACAGGCCAGTGCTATCTGCTCAGATCCCGTAAGCAGCCATCCGGCCAGCATTTCCGGTGCAAGGAACATTACAGATCCGAGGATCAGATACACGCCCGCCGCAATCCCAAGGCAGACGAAAAGGCCGTCTCTGACTCTTTTGTATTCTCCCGCTCCGTAGTTTTGTCCCGCATAAGCGCTCATGGCATTTCCTGCCGTGGAGGCGGGGTTCATGAACAGATTTAAGTACTTACTGCATGCTGCATAAGCAGCAGTGTAAACCACTCCGATCTCGTTTACAAAAGATTGGACCACCATACATCCCACAGCAGTGATCGAATTCATGAAAGCCATGGGAAGTCCGTTTCTTAAAAGCCCGAAGAATGTTTTCCATTCATTTGAAAAATGAGCTTTTTCCGGTTTTATAATATCGATCTTTCTGAGGCGATTAATGCATATGCCTGCTGAAATGATCTGTGAACAAACGGTAGCGATGGCAGCGCCCTCAACTCCCGTGTGAAATTTAAAGATCAGCAGGCTGTCCATGGAAAGATTTATTATCGAGGAAATCATTATTGCTTTTAAAGGAGTTTTACCGTCACCGAGTGCTCTCAGAACGGCGCCGGAAATGTTGTAGCAGATTCCGGCGGACAGCCCGCCAAATACGATGTAACCATACTTTAAACTATCGGCGAAGATCAGTTCGTCGGTGTTCAGAAGTCTGAGCGCATAAGGCAAAAAGGCTACTCCGAAAGCAGTGAGCATGGCCGCAAGTGCGATCCCCAGCTCTATCACTCCGGCAACCCTGTGTTTCAAAGTTTCCATGTCCTTTGCTCCGTAACTCTGGGCTACGGAAACTCCGAAACCGTTTGCCAGACCGAAGGAAAAGCCCACGATCAAAAAGAACAGCGATCCCATGTTTCCCACCGCAGCCAGGGCATCATCGCCCAGGCCTTTCCCCACGATCCACGTGTCGGCAAAATTATAGAATTGCTGCAGCATACTGGTCAAAAGCAAAGGCCAGTAAAATGACAATATGAGCTTTGTGGGACTGCCTTTTGTAAAGTCCGTTTCACGGGACTTGTTTATCCCTAATTCCTTAGTACGCATGTTTCTCACTCCTTGCTCCGAAAAGGAGCAGTGAAATGGTTTGACTTCCGACAACATTCTATTACCCGCTTTATAGAAATAGAATAAATAATTTGTTGAATTTTGCCCGATTTTTGCTATTATAGTGTTATGGATAAAAGAGTAAAAGAAAAAATTCATTTTAATTCGCTTTCCGCAATTTCGGTTACAGATGAAGCTGCGCCGGAAATCTATCCGCCCCATTGGCACAATGCCGCGGAGTTCACCGTTGTTCTCACAGACGGATGCAAGTACCGCATAAACGAGACGCTTTACGAATTAAAAAAGGGTGACATCCTTCTCGTTTGGCCGCAGCAGATCCACGAAACCGTAAAGATTCCCAAGGGCAGTTCCCTTTTTATACAGTTTTCCTCTGTAATTCTGGAAAATAACCTGGATCTTGTTTCCATTTCCAGATTTCTTTATGACTGCCACCAAATATCGGCGGAAAAAGAGCCCAAACTCACCTCTTTCATTGCAGACAAGCTTTTCGAGATCCGAAAGATCTACCACTCTTCCGATCCTTTATCGGAAACTGAGTGTAAACTTTGCATCTACGATATTCTGCTGAAGGTCGGCGAATACGTGCTTTCCGAAAACAAAAAGTCGTCAAACCTCGAATCAGCCTCCGGAAGCGGCTGGCATTACATACATGCGGCTTGCAACTATGTTGTTGAAAATTCTTCCGAAAACCTGACTCAGGCAGAAGTGGCAAATCACATAGGCTTAAGTACTTTCTATTTTTCAAAACTTTTTAAGCAACATATGCACATGTCATTTCCATCTTATCTTTCAAACATCAGAGTGAAATCCGCAGCCTCGCTGCTTTTGGATGAAAGCAGGTCGATCACCGAATGTGCTTTCCTTGCAGGTTTTCAGTCCACAACCGCTTTCAACAAGACCTTCCACGATGTTACGGGCTACTCTCCGAGAGACTACAGAAAACTTTACAGAAAATAAAAAAGATGGCAATGCCATCTTTTTTGATTTTTACTCTGTCTTTTTAAATGTTGAATCCGGTAACTGTGCGATCACTATTGCGATAAACATCAGCACACATCCGATGATCTCTCCCGCCGACATCTTTTGCTTTAAGATCACCCATCCGGCCAAAGCCGCAAACACGGATTCGAAACTCATGATGAGGGATGCCACCGTGGGATGGAGCCCGGGCTGCGCTACCACCTGTAAGGTGTAGGCCACTCCGCTACTTAAAACACCTGCGTAAAGTATCGGGATCCACGCCTCAAAGCCGTTGAACGCAGAGAGCCACTGCGCCACACCTCCGCTTTTCGGAACGTCAACGATCAACGTCGGTATTACGGATAGTACTCCGCAGACAAGGAACTGAACAGCGGAAAGTCTGACAGGGTCGGTCATTGGAGCAAATCGGTCTATTAAAAGGATCTGGGCCGAAAACAGCACGGCAGATGCGATCAATAAAATGTCCATAGCCTGAAAACTGCCGCCATCGGTCATACATAGAAAATAGAGTCCCACAGCGCTGATCAATACGCCCAATCGAATGTTCCAACCACATTTTTTTCCTATGAAGATTCCGAGCAGCGGAACCATGATTATGTAAAGTGCTGTAAGGAAGCCCGCTTTTCCGGTCGGTGCTCCGAGATAAATGCCGAACTGCTGAGCGTTGGAAGCAAGGAACAAAGCTGTCCCGACCAGGCTTCCCTCTATCCACAGTTGTCTGCGCTGTTCCTTTGTAACAGGTCTTCTTACTGTCAGTCCTGTTTTGTCCAGAATCTTTATCACCGGAACCAGCACAGCGGATCCGACGATAAAGCGCACGCAATTAAATGAAAAAGGTCCGACTGCGTCTCCGCCTTCTGTCTGGGCAACAAACGCAATTCCCCAGATAACCGCAGCGAGGAGCAGCAGCAACGAACTTCTTATTTGTTTGGCTTTCATAAAAAAACATTCCTTTCCGATAACGCACACAGATCATCTGAAGCTTTTCAGATACTCCTTGTGCTCTTCGGAAACTCTGAAACTTTCAACCGCTTTTTGTATGCTTTTTTTATGGATCCAAGGATCCAATTTTTGATTTTCAATGTATTTTACACTCGAAGCATACTGTTTGGCAAGTGCCGTTGCAAAAAACCATGCAACCATCATTTTAAGATAGTAGTCATCGCCGGTTTTTTCCGCTGCAAGTTCAAGAAATTCCTCTTTAAAGTCCTCTCCCAAAAATTCGTTCATGAGCATACGAAGTCCGAACCTCGCCGTGTAGACATGATCGGAAGCTATCCATTTCTTTATTAAAGGCAAAAGTTCTTCATGATGCTTTTTAAAAGCCTTGGGAGTCGCCTGATCGCACACGGGCCAGCAATCCACAAACGGCAAGAATTTTTCCGTTTCAGCCACACATGTTTTAAAGTCTTTGATCATCGCGATCATGAAAAAGTGAACCAGGTTTTCTTCATAGTACCTGTGCGGCAGGATCCTAAAAAACTCTTCTCCGTCATTTGTCCCGTAAAAGGCCTTTGCGATCCTTCTCATTTCCGGAGTCCTGACTCCGATGATCGTTTCCGGATCGATGTTTGGGACCAGTTTTGCCTGAAATTCCCTGTACTTTTCGTCTTTTGATTTAAAGAGTTCCTGCTGTATGGAGTTTAAGCATATATTTTCTATCATGGATACTTCCTCTTTCCTTAAAGATCACAATCCACTGTCTTTTCCGATCCGGCTTATTTCTTCCTGCAAACAAGTGTCAGCCTCATTTCTCCGTCCGTATTTTCTGCGAAAATGTCTCCATGCATCATGTGCATCAATTTCTTACAGATGTACAGCCCCAGTCCGCTGCCGCTGTTTCTTCCCACATTCGATCCTCTGTAGAAGCTGTCAAAGATGTGCCCCATCTCTTCCTCGGAAAGTCCTTCTCCCGAATTTGTTATCGAAACCAGCTTAAACTCTTCTTCATCGGAAAAAGCAATTCCGATCCTTCT
>JAILNG010000202.1 GCA_024691875.1 Lachnospiraceae bacterium
TAATTCACCACGTTATAACACTGGTAGCCAAACATTCTGGGCTGGCCTTCCTTTTTGTACCATCCGTCCTTTCTGAAGGAAGCTCCGCAGGAGCATCGAAGCTTTTGACACCAGATGTCCTTATTGTCCCTGTGACAAACCTTTCTCGGAACATCTTCGCCAAAGCCGTTCCTTCTGACGGAACCTTCTATCACGCGGGTTCTCCTGTTTCGGATCTCCATCACCCTTTTGAACTCTTCTTCCGTAACGATCGGTTCAAAATCGGCTTTCTTGTAAAGATAGGTCTCTTCGTTGTGGTTGTTGACTCTCTTCTGCTCAAGGTAATTATTGCTGAAAGATTTTCCATAAGCCATATAGCCCATATAAGTCGGATTCTTCAGTATTCTGTTAATGATGCTGTGAGTCCATTTGTCTGTGCCCGTGGCGGTAAGACGTCCGCGTCTTACCATTTCGGCTGCTATCCTGTCGGCTCCAAGCTCGCCTTCAAGATAAAGGTCGAAGATCATACGAACCGTTTCAGCCTGTTCTTTGTTGATAACATAATCATGGCCCACACGGTCATATCCAAGAATATTTCCGCTACCATAGATGGTTCCCTTTTCACGGCTAATATGCTGTCCGGCTTTAACTCTCTCCGATACCTTACGGCTCTCTTCCTGTGCGAGAGTCGCCATGATTGTAAGCCTGAGCTCTCCGTCGCCATCCATGGTCCAGATGTTATCTTCTACGAAATAAACCTCTATGCCGAGGTTCTTTAATTCTCTTGTCACAACCAGAGTATCTACTGTGTTTCTCGCAAATCGGCAAACCTCTCTTGTAACGATAAGGTCGAATTTGCGCTCTCTGGCATCTTCAAGCATCCTTAAGAACGAAGGCCTTTTCTTTGCCTGGGTTCCTGTGATGCCTTCATCAATATACTTATCAAGTACGAGCCAGTTTTTATGCATCCTCGCCTGGTCATCGTACCATTCTATCTGATTTTCAAGAGCAGAAATCTGTGCTTCATGCTCTGTCGAAACACGGCCGTAAAATACAACGCGTCGTGTTCTGTCCTTATCCTTCCCGCCGAAGGACAGGTAACTGTTTTTCATTTCAAAAACATTTCTTATCTCGCCCATTTCAGCGACCTCCTCGGTGATTTTTCATTAGAATATTCCTACCGGTAAAAAAGCTTAAGGATGTCGATTCAGTCATCGACAACCTTGACAAGCTCGTGCTTTTCGTTGTCCCAGTAAGTCCATCCGTCGTCAGGAAAAACCTCCGGATAGTCCGCTTTTACTTTTTCAAAAGTCTCCTTATCTACGAGTCCTTTATGATGCAGCGCCTCAACAAGCTTGAGGCATACAAAATGTTCGTTTTCTAAGTATTTCGCTAACATGTGCAGCCTCCTTATATAACATCCAAAAGAATTATTGAGTCGTCATCATAAACGCATAAGCTGTCAGCGAAAGCGCCGTACAGCTTCTTTTTGATCCTGTACATCTTGTTGCGTACAGTATCCTCACTCATTTTCAATTCTTCGGATAAAAGGATGCTGCGATTCGGGCTGGTGATGTATTTCCTGTAAAGGTCCCTGTCCCACGAATGAATCGTACGAAGTCTGTCCTTCACTCTGTCGTATTCATGCCTCATAAGCTTAATTTCATTAAGCCCGCGTATTATGTCGTCACGCTCGTAAAGATCCTTGCAGGATGCATCAAGCCTTCCGTTTTTAATGATGGCTTCGACAAGCATTTTCTCTTCCACCGAGTTCTCAACCACGGATACGTTGTTCTTGCCGCTCTGGATCCTGACTCCGAGATCGCCCAGCGCGTCCTGTCGCGCCTTCGCTCTGTTATCAATGATCCATTCGTACATTTCCTGCTCGTAATCCTTTATTATGCCGGGGAAGTTGTCGAAGTTCAGAACTATAACATCCAATCTTTTTCCGGGAGCCAGTCTGTAATAGGTTCCCACTAAGTTTTGTTTCCTCATTTTCTTTCCTCCTGTAAAAAGAAACTTTGGAAACAAACCGGTTTGTTTCTGATGTAATTACAAGATGATTGTAGCCGTGTGGATACCGGATTTATACGTTCTATTAGAACGTAAACTCTTACCTGCCAAGTACTATGTAATCAAGAGAAGTATCCAGAAGTACGGCAATGTCTGCCAACAGGTCTAGCGATGCCGGCTTGATCCCTGACTCCACATGGCTGACATGATTAAGAGTTACCCCAAGCAGTTCAGCAAGCTTCTTTTGTTTCATTCCATGTGCTTTTCTCACCTCTCTGATTCTTTGTCCAATTTCACGATCATTAATTCCCATAACGTCCTTTCCGTCCGAAAGCAGGAGAAAGGACGCCAGGACACAAAAAGAGCTCGACAAAACAAGATGTAGATACAGCTGAGCTGTACGTACTCTCTCCTGTTTTGCCGAACTCGTTTTAATCTTTGTTAAATACAGTCTACCTTAGCAAACTCTTGGCTACGGGCCCTGTCCCGACTGGCTATACCGTCCTCACATGGTCTACCCGCGCCTCAATCTATTCAGTTAATCTTTACATTTCTGCAGCAAGAGGAAGTTCTTCTTCATCCCGCTGTTCGGGAAAGGTTATAACACGACCATTAGCCACAATGGCCACAACCTTTGCCTTGCACCTGGTGCAAACAAATTCCGCATCCGTATTGGCACTCTTGCAAAAGAGCTTTCCACATTCCGGACAGCAAACACATAATTTCTTCTTCCGATCTCTCATCACGAATTAACGCCTCCAAGCGATT
>JAILNG010000050.1 GCA_024691875.1 Lachnospiraceae bacterium
GGCTTTCCACGGTCCGAAATGCGGATAAGATCCTGTGCATCGGAAACAAGGGCATAATGGAGTCCGGAACTCATGAGGAGCTGATCGCAAAGCGCGGCTTCTACTATCAGCTTTCAAGAACATAAAAAAGCAGACAAGATAAAGCCGGGGCGGTTTCGCCTCGGCTTTTTTGCGTCGTCCGGGGAATCTTTCCCGTCATTTTTCACCTTCCCACGAAAAATTATTGACAAACGATAATTTTGCTGTATACTAATTATCGTAAAACAATAATTTTGCGTTCGGGGGTATTTTTATGAAAAATAAAATATATATTTTGCTCCTAATTTCGGGAGCGGCGATCACGCTGGCATTAACGTTGCTGTCCGAAGGCGTTCCAAATCTGATCCCCATAATTTTTTCCTTTCCCTTCGATCAGATCGCGGGCGCTTTGCGGGCTCTTTCGGGAGCGGGAAACATCGGAAACGGCTTTGCAATCATGCTGACCGCGGCATTGGGGCTGGTTCCGGCAGTACTTGCCCTGATCTACCCTTGGGGCAAAGGAAAGCAGTTTATACCTGAAAGAGTGGCGCTGGCACTCTTCGGCGTTTTACTCCCCTTTGGGATCTATGCTTTTGCAAACATCGATCATTTTGTGAATCCTGTGTTCCTCTCGGTATCGGGAAAACTGGGAGAAGATTTTCGGCCGATCGCAAAAGCGACTGTGGGAGTGTTTCTTTGGAGTGTTGCACTTTTGCATCCTTTTTTCTTGCTGGTCCGATTTTTACGTACAGGCACAAAAGAGCAGCTTTACGGATACTTAAGCCCCATGGTGGCTGTTACCGGACTGGCTTTTGACATCGGCTTGTTCCTTTCCCTCGGAAAACTGATCAACACCCTTAAAGACAGCGAAATGACAGGACCTGATGTTCTCGCTTTCTTTACCCGCTCCCTTCCCAACCTGCTTGCCATGCTGTTTGATCTTTTGATCGTCATCAAAGTTCTCGGGCTGATCTCTGCGATCAGGGAAGAGGATAGAGAAGGCATATGCCTGCTGGGTGATCGTGTTTGTAAATTGTGTATGCTTGCATTGGCGGTATCCGTATCGGCTGTGGCTTTGGATAACGGGATCCAGTTTGCTCTTATGAGGCAATTGTCGGATGTAAATATGCATTTTGACCTTCCTCTGGGCGGACTCCTGTTTGCTGCTGCCGTATTGCTGGTTACGGAGATTTTGGTTGAAAATCGAAAATTAAAAGACGATAACGATCTTTTCATATAAAGAGGCACACATGGCGATTAAAGTACATTTGGAAGAAATCCTGAAAGAAAGAAACATGACATCGAAGGAGCTTTGCGGGCTCATCGGGATCACCGAGGCCAACCTTTCGATCCTGAGGAGCGGTAAGGCGAAAGGCATACGTTTCGGTACGATAAACAAGATCTGCTACCATCTGCAGTGCGATGTCGGGGACATTTTAAAGTTTGACGGTAATCCGGAGGGAAATGATGAAAACTAAAATATTGATATTTTCAGTAATTATATGCCTGATCCTGGCGTTTGCAGCAGGTGCGGGCGGGATCTTAAGATTTGAGAACAAAGAACCGGTCAAAAATGAGAATCTGATTGAAGAAGATACGCTGATCGGTGTTTTGGTAACACGTGAAAGCTTGGCAGGCGATCATGCGGAACTGTTCGGGACTTTTTTGAAAGAGCATCCGGAAGGCGTTGACAGGAGTAAGGATAAATTCGATGAAAGCAGCTTTGAGAAATATTCCGATGAAAAAACAAGGATCTATGCCACGGGTAATTTTTATGACGGCTATAGATTTGATTCCGTTCCGGAAGCCGTGAAACTAATTAATTCCTACGATATGATAAATGGGGAAAAATGCAACTCCATTGATGCAGATACTTGCTTCAGTGACATCCTGGCCGCGGTGGATGTTAAGGATGACATGAATAGCAATAAGCTTTCGGCTGTTCTGATGATGTCGGAAGATTCAACGGACCTGGATTACTATTTTAACTATATTTATCAAACCAAGGACGGCAAAGTTTACGCAAGGCCGACTTACAACGGTCACATCCCGCCGAAGACCAAGAGCATCAAGATAACGGAAACCCTGTCCACAGCCTTGGAAAAGACGGTCAATTCGACTGAAGGGAAAATGACGGAACGAAATGAGGTCAGCATAACCGTTAAGTTTGTAAAACCCGGGAAAAAAGTGACTGTGTCGGAATTCGATAAGGACAATGAGTTACTTAAAAGCAGTGTTATGGAGATTGATAAAGTTCCGAGTGAGTACCGGCTGATGGAAGAAACGGAATACATCGTGGTGGAAACCGAGTCGGATCAGGGGACGGAACGTAAGCTCTACAGTGTGGAGGACAGATGCTTTGAATTGATCAGAGACACGGGAAAGGGCTATTGCTTTGCTGAGCAGCACACATTTATAAAATAAAAAGGGCAGATCGCCCCGGATCCGAAAATTCAGGAACCGGGGCTTTTTTGTTACAGAACACGTAAAGTCAAGGTTACTTGTGAAAAAAACGACATTGTGATAAAATCTTTTCCGGTGCGGAGTTTTGCACCGGAAATTTTTGTTATCGGAGGATTTGAGATGCCTAAATATAAAGTTGCTGTCTTCGATATGGACGGAACTATACTTAATACA
>JAILNG010000106.1 GCA_024691875.1 Lachnospiraceae bacterium
GGTATTAAAGCTTCGGAAGAGGAAATGAAGCTCCTCGCGACATATGCAAACAAGAACTACTTCCAGGACATCTATCTGCTTAAGAAGGATGTAGATCTTAAAGACATCAGACTGCAGCCTGAAGAGACGGTGGATGTAAAATGGTCTGGCGACGCCGACATCCAAAATATGATCGAAAGCGGCGAATTTGTTTATTCCGTTGGAAAGAGATACAATCTTTTTAAGGATAAGCTTGAAGCCCTGAAGTAATGATCTACCAGCGGACTTTCCAGCGTTCGGCAAGTTTTTCCGCAGATTCGCTGACAAGAGGAGGCTTTTTGCTGATCTTTTCGTGAGAGCAGGCGTTTGCAAGCTCTTTTTCGAAAGCATCTTCGTCAAGGGGAAGTCTGATTTCGGAATTTTGCCAAGCCGAAAGGTAGGCAGCATTTGACAGAGTAAGGGAATTGAGCCCTTCTTCACCGCGAGCGATCAGCGGAGCGCCGTCAATGATGGCGTCGGCAAAATTGTTGAGAATGATGGGATGTCCGTCTGCATCGGGAGCAGAGAATTCCTCGTATTCGTTTTCGGGAACGGCAAAGTCTTCCTTGCTTGTAAAGCAGAATTCTCTTTCCCTGACTTTGAGTTTCCACCATTTGAGCCTGCCGTCTTCCAAAACGATCTTTCCCTTATCGCCGGAAATCTCAAGCCTGTTTGTTCCGCAGGCATCTCCGGTAGTGGTGATAAAGGAGGCAGTAGCGCCGTTCGCGTATTCTCCGAAGATGGTAACATCATCTTCAACATCAATTTTATGATATTTTCCGAAAGAGCAGAAGGCTTTTATTGAAGCGGGCATACCAAATATCCACTGCCAGAGGTCCAGATTATGCGGTGCCTGATTGAGGAGTACTCCGCCGCCTTCTCCGTTCCATGTGGCACGCCAGCTTCCGGAATCATAGTAGGCCTGGGTCCTGTACCAATTGGTAATGATCCAGGTCATTCTTTTTAATTCGCCCAGCTCGCCTGATTCAACCAGCTCTTTGGCACGTTTGTAGATAGGATTTGTACGCTGATTGAACATGATCGCAAAAACTTTTCCTGAGTTTTTTGCGGCTTCGTTCATTTCTCTGACCTGGCTCGTGAACACGCCCGCCGGTTTTTCAATCAGCACGTGCAAGCCTTTTTTGAAGGCTTTGATCGCGTATTTGGGGTGATCGTAATGAGGAACGGTGATCAATAGAGCGTCGAGCAAACCGCTTTCTATCATTTTGTCCCCGTCATCAAAAGCTGTTGCGGAGGGCAGGATCTTCTTTGCGCGTTCCAGCTTGTCCGGCGCGATGTCCGCAAAGCAGGTTACTTCGATGCGCGGGCATTCTCCGTTAACTATGCTCTTTAAATGGCCTGTTCCCATGTTTCCCATTCCAATGATACCAAGTCTGATCTTTTCCATGATCCTACCTCCTTATGATCTCTTTAAGTGCATTTACTGCAGCCGAAAATGCGGTTTCGGAGTCGGGGTAAACAAATTTGCCGAGTTTGCTTCTTTGATCCCCTTCCAGTTTTTCGAACCCTTCAAAAACCGTGAGATGAGGTTCGACAGTGAGGACTTCGCCTCTGTAGTGCTGAAGCAGATAGGGCAGTTCACCTTCGCCCTTTCCCGCAGGTACTACCGATCCGTCTTTTAAAGCGTCTTTTACGTGCATATATTCAACGTACTGCTCCAGCAGTGCCCATGCTTCTTTGGTTTCCTGACCGCATTGGATGAAATTTGCCGGATCGAAAACTGCTTTAAGTTCGGGCAGAGCTTTGTGTATTTCGAGGCATTTGGAGGCCTTGTCTCCGTATATGCCTTTTTCGTTTTCGTGGCAGAGGACGATGCCTGAACCCTTGGCGGCTTCGATGAAGCTTTCCAGCCTTTCAAGCACGGGATCGATGGAAGAAGTGCCGTAAAAACTGAAAAGTCTAATATGCTTGGCTCCAAGAATGAAAGCGTTTTCGACCGCTTTTTTAAAACTGTCCAGATGAGGGGCGAAATCATCGCTTATCCCGATCTTTCCGAAGGGGGATCCGAGGGACCAGACTTCGAGTCCTGCATCATCTGTTTTCTTTCGGATCTCCTTAGCTTTCTCGGGAGAAATGTCTGCTATGTTTTGGCCGTCCACGCCTCTGATCTCAAGAAGGCTGACACCGTTTTGCTTCATGGCTGTTAGCTGATCGTCAAGCGCCGACGCCGCTTCGTCTGCGAATGCTGCGAGTTTAAAATTCATGGATCTACCTCCGTTATTATCATTCCTTTAGCTATAAGATAGCACAGAATATTTGCAATTCAATTGCGATATTTATGAAAAACATTGCAAAAATTTCCTAAAAATGATAGGCTGAAAAAGTGAAGCAAATGGCTGTTTCAAGAGGTAAGGAAAAATGCTCAAAGAGTATCGTTGCAATGAATTGTATGTGAGATATGCGGTGGACGAAGATCCGCCGGAAAGACAATTGAATTTTCATGTCCATGAAGTGTGCGAGATCTATTATTTTGTGGGTGGTAACGCTCATTCGCTGGTTGAAGCGTCGGATTATCCTCTACGCAAAGGGAGTCTTTTGATAATGAGACCCGGGGAAGCACACAGCGTAAGGATCTTTAAAGCGGAAACATATGCAAGGTATGCCGTGAATTTTCCGATCTCTGTGTTTGACGCATTCGATCCCAAGCGTATTCTGATGAAGCCATACTTAGATCGTGACCTGGGGCAGGGGAATCATTTCTATCTTCCGGGACTTGAGGACATTTTTGCAAAGATGATCGATGAAAACCTGGATGAGTACACGAGGTCCGTTGTGATCACAACAGGGATCTGCCGTCTTATGGAGATCATAAATGCGGAATTCAGAAGCGGAAAGCAGGTAAAGAAAGCGAGCCCCACAGTTGCGGAACAGATCGTGGCTTATGTGAACGGGAATATACTCGGGGACATTTCGGTTGATCTTTTGGCAGAGAGATTTTTTATGAGCAAATCTCAGTTTTGCAAGATCTTTAAGGAAGCTACGGGAGCTTCACCCTGGAAATACATTACCGCAAAAAGATTGCTTGAAGCGGGCAACATGATCGCAGAAGGAACTCCCGCCTGGGAAGCGGCCGAAAAATGCGGCTTCGGAGACTACTCATCGTTTTACCGGGCGCATGTGAAACGTTTCGGGACCGGTCCGAGGGACAAAGGAACTTTAAAATCAAAATAACCGCTTTACACATTTTGTGTTATGGGCTAAACTTCTTGATAAAGTATTTTTATAGGGAGAAAAAGATGAAGATTGTAGTTTACAACGACTGGGACCATGTCCCGAAGGTAAGTGCGGAAGGCGAGGAAATGGCTGTTCTTGCGTGGAACGGAGAGTACAGAAAAGGCGATGCTCTGGAGTTTTCCGGGCTTGACACAAACGCATTCTACGTTGTGAGAGCGGATGCCGCGATGCAGGAGAGCCTTGTGTTCATCACACAGAGCACGGTGACTTTCCCCATTCCCTTCTATGAAAAGAAGGAAAGCCTGAACCCTTTGACATTCTCGGGGAACAGGCATTACACCATGATACGTAAGGCACGTGAGTTTGAGATCCGGGCATATAGAAACTTGGCGCTCAATACCTTTGACCGCCACGAAGAGTTCGGAGTTTATCCTCATGCCTATGCAAATGTGGAGACCAGAGGCGAGTCCGTTTTTGAAGCAAAGAATGCCACAGACGGAATCATTGCTGTGAAATCCCACGGTGAATGGCCTTACGAATCCTGGGGCATTAACAGACAGGACGATGCTAAGATCACCGTTGATTTCGGAAGAAAGGTGGACATCGACGAGATCAGGCTTTACACGAGAGCGGATTTCCCTCATGACAATTGGTGGATCCGCGGTACTTTTACCTTTTCCGACGGAAGCAGAGAAACCGTGGAAATGGACAAGAAGGTGGGAGAACCTCACATCTTTAAGATCGTGAAGAAGGGGATCACTTCCGTGAGCCTTGATGAACTTATTAAGGCGGATGATCCGTCACCATTCCCGGCGCTTACTCAGATTGAGGTTTACGGTACGGAAAGTATTTGATCTATTAGGGCAGAGGTCGGCTCTGCCTTTTTTTTCTCATTTTTTTCGGTGATTGACCAATAAAGGCATATATGGTATATATAATATATTATGATAATATATCATTTATGGGAGGTTAGAAATGAGAAAGCATATGCTTAAAAGAGCATCGCTCCTGATAGCGGCTGTGATGCTTGTGATCACTGCCGGAGGTTGCGGCAGCAAAGAAACAAATGAGGGGGAAACGGACAAAAAAGCTCAGGCAACTCAAACGCCCGTTGCAACACCTACACCCACAGAGGAGGATCTTGAGATGGAAAGAGAATACAATGAAGCCTTAAGGCTGAACGGAAATTCAAAGAATTATAATTTCAGTGACATTCAAAAGCTGGAAGGAAATCCCATGGAGGGAAAGACGCTCTGCGTACTCGGATCCTCGGTTGCTTACGGAGCGTCCTCAAGCGGAGATGCTGTGGGTGAGTACTTCGAAAAGCGTTTTGGCTGCAAGCTTGTAAAAGAAGCGGTAAGCGGAACCACCCTTGCCGATCTTGATGACAGTTCCTATGTTTCGAGACTTTTAAACAATGTGACGGAAGAGAAGGTGGATCTTTTCATCTGCCAGCTTTCCACCAATGATGCCACAAAGAACATTAAACTGGGAGAGATCAGCGAAGGAAAGAACTTTTCGGATTTTGACAAAAAGACGGTGATCGGAGCTATGGAGTACATCATCCGCTATGCACAGACCACCTGGAACTGCCCTGTGGCTTTCTTTACGGGCAGCTATTACAACAGCGATAACTATGCAAAGATGGTGGAAGCTCTTAAAGCACTCAGCGAAAAGTGGGACATCTGCGTGCTTAACCTGTACGACGATCCCGAATTTAACGATCTGACAGAAGAAGAGAGAAGCATCTACATGTCCGACGACATCCATCCAAAGAGAGCGGGCTACCGCGACTGGTGGGGACCGGAGCTTGAGAGACAGTTACTGGTTTTTATGGAGAAAAATACGCAGTAAGGGAGGGATCGGAGATTTCTAAGGATCTGTCTAAGATCTCATTTGTAAACGATTTTGGGATCACTAATATCGGAGATCCTTTTATGCTGAGGGTTTCCGAGGATGAATACTATCTCTATTGCACTTCCGCCGGCGATGGGTTTTACTGTTGGAGATCACAGGATATGGTGTCGTGGTCGGACAAGCAGATGTGTTACAGAAGACCGGAAGACGCCTGGAGTGTCGATCGATACTGGGCACCCGAGGTGGTGGCTTTTGACGGAAAATACTATCTTTTTTATACAGCCGGAAACAGAGAAGGAAGCCTGAGGATCGGTCTGGCGATAGCGGATCGGCCGGGAGGACCGTTCATTGATTTTGAAAACAGACCACTGCTGGACCTTGGCTATGCTACCATTGATGCAAATGTGCTTCTTGACGATGACGGAAGAAATTACATGTACTTTTCAAGAGACTGCTCGGAAAATCTTGTGAATTACAGGCATGTAAGCCAGATCTACGGTATTGAACTGAGCAGCGATCTGAAATCTGTTAAGGGAGAACCGGTTTTGCTCACAACACCTGAACAGGAGTGGGAGCTCAAATCGGGAAAATACCGCTGGAATGAAGGACCGGAAATGATCAAGCATGACGGAAGATACTACCTGAGCTATTCTGCCAACTATTACGGCGGTTCTGCCTACTCGATCGGATACGCGGTTTCCGACAGTCCTTTGGGAGAATTCAAAAAGGCGGAAGAAAATCCCATTCTCACAAGTGGGAAAAAGAAAGACGTCTCAGGCACGGGGCATCATGGCTTCGTGATGTCTCCCGATAAAACTGAGCTCTGGGTTTCCTACCATTCTCACACAAATGTGGTGGCGGGAGGCGGAGACCGTAAGGTAAATATATGCAGGGCAGGTTTTACGGCGGACGGAAAGCTTTACATGAACGGACCGTTTACCACAGCTCAGGGGCTTCCGTCCGGAGCGCACCCGACAGGCACTGACTTCAGGGGCAGAAATGTTACTTCCGGATTCAGATCTTTTCTAAAGACGGAAGGAGGAAAACTCTCGGAGCTTAAGGCACTTATTGACGGCAGAATGAGCGTCCATCCGACTGACGGCGATCTTGATGTGCTCATTCCCATGAGCAAAGACGGAGAGGCAAGAGTGCTTTTTAGAGCAGATGCGCCCACAAAGGTGGATGAACTTGTGATCTACACGGGGCTTAACGGAGTTACACCGGATGTTTCCATGCGGGTGTTGCTTGACGGAAAGGCGGTGAACGGGAGATTTTTCTTTGAATCTCAGGAGGGAGGTATCAATCCTGTGATCCTTTCCTTTGAAGGAAGAGAAGTAACATCGGTGGAATTAATCTTCGGCGGACAGGGTGCGGCGTCAAGGATCCTGCTTTCAGAGATCGGGATTTACGGAACGGAGAGCATTGCTCATTGAATAAATAAAATTGGTTTAAAAGAGTCCTTTAGGACTCTTTTTTTGACCAATTATTGGGCAAATATTACCTGTTTTTTTATAGTAATATAATTTGATAAACTGTATAACAGTAGTGTAAAGTAAGATAATGATTTAATGGATTCAGGAGGCAATTATGGATTTATCCCACAGAAGGTTCAGCAAAAGGATCAGATTTACCGACAAGGCGGGGAATCCGCTTAAAAACAGCGAAATCAAGGTTCAGATGACAAATCACAAATTTTTGTTCGGATGTGGTGCTTTTGACTTCATTCCCCATGTAACGGAAGGCGGAGAAAACTTTAAGCAGATCACGGACAGCTGGCAGGAGATCTTTAACTACGGGACACTTCCTTTTTATTGGGGCAGATACGAGCCGGTGGAAGGAAAACCCAATAAGGAAGCGCTGATGAAGACAGCGGAGAATATGAAAGAAAAAGGCATAAAGGTAAAAGGAAATCCGCTCTGCTGGCACACTGCATGTGCAGACTGGCTCATGAAGTACGACAATGCAACTATCATGCAGAAGCAGCTGGAACGTATCGACGGAGAGGTGAGCGGATTTAAGGGAGATTACATGCTGTCCTGCGGTAAAGACAGCGTAACTGCCTGCTTTGAAAATGATGAAGAGATGAAGATCAGCCTGTGTTAATGACAGGGGCCTTTTATCGATCTTCGAAGGGCAAAGTTTAAAGCCGGA
>JAILNG010000110.1 GCA_024691875.1 Lachnospiraceae bacterium
CCCACCAGCGGGCTGGACTTTTTCCATATGCAGCAGGTGGCCCGTGAGATCCTTAATCTCAAAGCTCTGGGAAAGACGATCTTCATCGTGACTCACGACTCGGAATTCATCCTCGCCTGCTGTGACAATCTCATCCGTTTGGATGCGGGAAAAGTCACGGAAAGCTACCGGCTCTCCTCTGCAAGCGAAAGCACCCGCTTGTAGCTGAGCGTTGCAAGGCCTGCGGCGATCAGGATCAGCACGATCAGGATCAGATCTGCATTTATTTTGATCCCCATGAGCGTTACAACAGCGGTCAATGCAATTGTGATCAATTCATTCGGAATCATGTAGATCATGACTGCGGGACCTTGTTTGACAACCTGTGTCTCGTTCTCCCAGTTCAGATTAATATGCTTTACTCCGCAGACACAGCCCCATGCACTCGAAAAGGCCAAAAGTAATGCCCCGAGTATCAGGGATAACAGAATAGTGATAAAAGGCATTCTGACAGCAATGCCCAGGCTCAAGGTTCCAAGGATCATGAAGGGAACGGTCAGATAAAGGTTAAACAGCATCTTTCCTTTATAAAGATCCTTGGTATCTATGGGCAGGCTCTGAACGATCCAGTAATTCTTTCCTTCAAGTGAGGGCGACATTACAGTGGTTGCTGCCAATCCAAGCAGAAAGTAAATCGCAAGCGGGATCGCGGGATAAAACATGTTAAGACCGGTATTGAAACTTTCCGTAAGAGGCTTTAAAAATGTATCTACTTTAATAAAGCAGACCGCTACCGATGCAACCGTTATTATAACTTCTCCCATAGCAACATTCGTAATGTAGATAACGGATCCGGTCATACGCTTGAATTCCTTAAAAGCGATGGCATTCCAAAGGTTTCTGACCTTTTGTTCCTTCATCTTAAACTTCTTTGCAGCCGCATGAGAATTAAGCTTAGAGTTTATTTCACGGTAGGATCTTCCAACTATAACGAAAACAACTTCAAACAGCGCTATCGAGACCCCCATCAGCAAAAGAGCAGCAGATATGCTTCCTTTACATACGGCTTCTGCGAACCATTTGGCAGGCAGGTAGATATCCGTGATCTTTTCAACGTAAACGGACAGGTTTAAAAGTATTTCATCCATCATCTCGTCGTCCATCACTGCATCAACGTAAACCCTAAAGGCTATGCCCAGCAGCGTGACAAGGAAGATCAACACCACTTGAATAAGATTCTTTTTTCTGAAGCCCGAGCTTACTGCAGCGATCAAAAAGCCCAAAAAAGAAGCCAAAAGCATGGGGACCAAGGGTACGACGGCTCCGAGAACGATCCAGAGAGGGTAAACCCAGACGGGCGGATCGACATATATCCCGTATCCTATAAGTAAACCGGCTGAAATCACCACATCCCACAATAATCCGGTCAGGTACATGTACAAAAACTTGCATCCTGCGATCGTCTTTGCTTTAAAGGGCAATGACATGAGCATGTCATATTCCTTAAACTTAAACAGATAGCCGTTTGTCTTAAAAACAGTAAAGAAGAAAGTTACCAGACTGACAGCCAGCGTACTGAGCGCAGGAAGCAGATCAGCCATTCCCTGTTCTCCGTAAGAAATGCCCAGCAACATACAGACCACGAAGAAGAATACCCCGAGGATCACATAGGCTACTGTCTCTCCGATGATCTTTTTCCTTTTCGACGGATCGTTACAATGCCTGAATGTGTACCAGCGGCTCGTTGTCATTACCATCGTTTTGAAAAGCAAAAAACTATTGTTCTTCATCATACACCCCCAGGAAAACTTCCTCAAGTGACTGATTGCCCACCAATTCTTCCATGGTGCCGGATTCGATTATCTTTCCTTTTTTAATGATCGCAACCTTATTACAAAGCTTTTCCGCCACGTCCAAAACATGGGTTGAAAAGAAGATTGCGGTTCCGTTATTGCACATCTCATGCATTACCTGCTTCAAAAGGTAGGATGCCTTGGGATCCAGGCCCACAAAAGGCTCGTCCATGACAATGAGCTTGGGTTTATGAATGAGAGCCGAAATGATAGCCAGCTTCTGTTTCATTCCGTGTGAATAGGAACTGATAGTATCATTGAGCGAGTTTGTGATCTCAAACATATCCGCGTATTTCTGAATGGCTTCCTTTCTCTCTCCGGCGCTGATCTTAAAAACATCTGCGATGAAGTTCAGAAACTGTATGCCTGTAAGATTCTCGTAAAGATCCGGGTTGTCCGGAATGTAGGCTGTGATCTC
>JAILNG010000172.1 GCA_024691875.1 Lachnospiraceae bacterium
AAAGAGAAGCTGGGAGATAAAAAGGCCGCAAATGCGCGCTTCTACAAGCTCATGGATTTCGGAGAGCAGCATCTGCACGATGAATTCAAGATGGACTACTTCGCGGTTTCCATGCCTGACATGTCGGTGTTTGACGCGGACATGAACGCAAAGAACGAAGCCCACTGCCACTACCTCATGGGACTGGCAAATCTGGGCCTCGGCAAAAAAGAAAAAGCGGCGGAGTGCTTTAAAAAAGTGCTTGCCATCGATAACACCCACCAAAACGCGATAATCTACATGTGAGCCTTTGGGGACGGGGTTACGGTGTCATTTTTGTGAAAATGAACCCTCTTTACCTGACAACCGGTAAAGGGGGATTTTTTTACTTGTAATGAAAAAAAACACTTGACAGCAGTGTAATAAATGAGTAAATTATTACGGTGAAATATTACAAAGTAGTATTACGGCGTATTATTTCAAATGCGAGACCGGCACACTTCTTCGGGAGATGCGGGTCTAAAAAAATTATTGTGGGTTAGCCAAACCTAACTCGGTACAGGAGGATTTAACATGAACAACAGAAAACTTACGGGTAAAGATCTGATCACTGTCGGAATCTATACCGCGATCTACATGATCGTTATCTTTGTTATAGGCGCTACAAACGCTATTCCCATTTTGTATCCGCCGTCACTTTTTGTAATGCCTCTTTTGGCGGGCATCCCCATGATGCTTTACTATTCCAAGATCGAGAAATTCGGAATGCTGACCATCACAGGCATTATCATGGGCCTTTTCTTCTACATCTGCGGATACACATGGATCTGCCTTGCATTCCTTGTCCCCACAGCGCTTTTGGGTGACATCATCCTTAACAGGATGGGATACAAGAAATTTTCCTCAATGCTGGTGAGCTATATGGTCTTCTCCCTCGGTATCATGGGCGGTCCCGCAAACCTTTGGTTCGCAGGAGCAAGCTACTGGGACGGAATCTCGGAGTCAATGGGAGCGCAGTACGCAGAGCAGTTGAGTAAATATATGCCTTCATGGATGTTCCCTCTGGGCTTTGTGCTTCTGGCACTCGGCGCATTCTGCGGCGCATTCCTGGGCAGAAAGATGTTGAACAAGCACTTTAAGAAAGCCGGAATCGCCTAATGAACGAGCAACGTAAAAAGAAGAAACTCCATCTGGATCCGCGGACAAAGCTTCTGATCATCATTGTTGTGGCAACCATGGAAATGATGAAGATCAACATTTACATGACCATAGCGGTGGGCAGCATTCCCTTCATCCTGCATCTCACAAACAGAAACGTGAAGGGGGCGCTAAAGTACGGGATCCTGTTCACGCTGGCGGTGCTGGCCCACATCTATCGCACGGACATGAACATCAATATGGTGGTCAACATGATCATTGTGCTCCTGGGAGGTCTGGTGCTGACACTGTTCCCGGCTTTCACCTGCGGAGACTACATACTGCAGTCCACGGGAGCAAGTGAAGTGATCTCTGCCCTGGGAAAACTTAGGATCGGTAAGCAGTTTACGATCCCGCTGTCCGTGATCTTCCGCTTCTTCCCCACCATCGGACAGGAGCATTCGGCAATCCACGACGCGGCCCTCATGCGGGGACTCACCATCGGCAGAAAAAAGTTTTGGAAGGATCCGGCGCAGGCCTTTGAATTCAGGGTTGTGCCCCTCATGATCTCCATCGCGAACATCGGAACGGATCTTTCCGCGGCAGCGCTGTCCCGTGGCCTTGACAATCCCGCGAAACACACGAACTACGCGGAAGTCAGGTTCACCTACAAGGATGCGGTTGCGGTGGCTGCAATGGTGCTGATCCTGGGCGGAACCTACGTGGTTACGGCTGTGATCTTATAGAACGGGGAAAGCAGGCATATGATTGAATTTCAGAATGTATCATTCGAGTACGAGGACGGTACGGAGATCCTTTCGGACTTGAATTTAAGCATACGGACAGGCGAGGTGATCCTGCTCTGCGGAGAATCCGGGTGTGGTAAATCCACTCTGGTCCGCATGATAAACGGGCTGATACCGAGCTACTACAAGGGGGAAATGAGCGGAACCGTCACAGTTAACGGACTGGACACTCAGAAATCGGAACTGTACAAGATCGCGGAGCAGGTCGCTTCGGTTTTCCAAAACCCCAAAACACAATTTTATAACGTGGATTCCACGGAGGAAATGGTCTTCAGCCTTGAGAACATGGGGCTTTCGAGAGAAGTGATGAAGGAAAGGCTGAACAGGACCGTAAGCAAGATGAAGATGGAAAATCTCGTCGGACGCGACCTCTTTAAGATGTCCGGCGGCGAGAAGCAGAAAGTGGCGTGCGCCTGCGCAGACACTTCCGACGCTCCCGTGATCGTACTGGACGAGCCCTCCTCAAACCTTGATCTGCACTCTATCAGGGAATTGTCGGAGATCATCGGACAGTGGAAATCGGAGGGAAAAACCATCGTCATCGCGGAGCACAGGCTGTACTTCTGCCTTCCCTTTGCAGACAGGGTGCTTTACCTTAAGAACGGAAAGATCGAGCTGGAATGCACTCCGGAGGAGCTTAAAAGTCTCGGAAAGCAGAAGCTTTCGGAAATGGGGCTTCGCAGCACCGACATCTTTGACGCCGAGCTTAAGGAAGCGGAGACTGAAAAGGAAGAAAAGATCTGCCTCAGAAACTTTTACTTCACCTACCCCGGAAGTCTTCACCCTCAGCTGGACATCCCCATGCTGAAACTCACGAAAAATTCCGTCATCGGAGTGGTGGGTGACAACGGTGCGGGGAAATCCACCTTTGCCAGAGCTCTTTGCGGGCTTGAAAAGGAAGCCACGGGCAGTCTGGAGATCGATGGCAGGGTCCTCACCCGAAAGAAACGCTTACGAAACACTTACATGGTCATGCAGGACGTGGGGCACCAGCTTTTTACGGACGAAGTCCAAGAGGAGCTCCGACTGAGCATTGACGATCCGGACGAGCATTCGGACGGGAAGATCGCCGAGATACTGAGTGAATTGAATCTTTCCGATAAGACGGAACGCCACCCCCATTCCCTTTCGGGCGGCGAAAAACAACGCGTGGCAGTGGGAAGCGCCGTGATCTCGGAACGTCAAGTCCTGGTCTTCGACGAACCCACCAGCGGCCTGGATTACAGGCATATGAAAGCTGTAGCCCGTCTCATCGATGAACTCAAGGCAAAGGGAAAGACTATATTTTTGATCACTCACGATCCGGAACTCATCGTGGAATGCTGCGATGAACTGGTTTACATTCAGGACGGAAAAGTTCTGGAATACGGCAAATTATCGAAAGAATTGTACGACCACTGGCTGTACAGGACAAATATACACAAGGAGAAAAAGAAAAACATGAACAGTGAACAACAAAATCCCATAAAGAGATTGTGGCAGCTGGCACAGAAGCAGCACGGCAAGCTGATCCTTTCCGTCATACTCTCCGTTTTGGGAGTTTTGGGAGGGATCCTTCCCTATGTTGCCGCGGCTAAGGCTCTGGGGGGAATCCTCGGCGGAGTAAAAGATCTTGACTTTTACATCAGCTGGTGTGTCTTCGGATTTATCGGCTTTGCGATCAAAGCGGTTCTTTACGCCTCAGGGCTTGCAGTGAGCCACAAAGCGGCTTTCTCGATCCTTGCGGACATCAGAAACGCAATGTTCGACAAGCTTCCCAAGATGCCTCTCGGAACGATCATAGACACATCCAGCGGCAAGCTGAAGCAGATCATCGTCGATGAGGTGGAAAGCATGGAGCGCCCCATAGCCCACATGATCCCCGAACTCACGGCAAACATATTAGGTGCCATCGCAGTCTGGATCTACCTGATGGCCATCGACTGGAGAATGGGCCTCATCACACTGATCTCCGTTCCCATCGGAATGATCTTCATGGTCGGTGTCTTTATCCAGTACGGCAAGCACTATGAAAAGTCCGTCAGAAACGTGCAGGAGATGAACGCAACCATCGTTGAGTACATCCACGGCATAGAGGTCATCAAGGCATATAATCAGGGCAAGTCTTCATATGCAAAATTCAAAGAAAAAGTTATGGCCACAGCGGAGTACTATTACAAATGGATGAAGAGCTGCGAGCTCAGCCTTTCACTGACTTACGCCATCGCACCCTGCACCCTGATCACTGTTCTTCCCATCGGATGGATAATGTACAGCAAAGGCTCCATTACAGCTGATGTGTTCATGACGACCATCATGCTTTCCATGTGCATCGTGGGACCCATCATGGCGGCCATCAGCTTCACGGACACCTCCGCCAAGGTTACCACCACAGTGGCTACGGTGGACGGTATTTTAAAGGGCGAGGAGCAGGAACACGGTACAACACCTGTGGATATAAAGAATTACAACATAGAACTCAAAGATGTTTCATATGCCTACCATGAAGGAACCGAGATCCTGCATGACATCAATCTTCAGATCAAGGAGAAGACGATGACTGCGCTGGTGGGACCTTCCGGAAGCGGTAAATCCACCATTGCAAAGCTGATCGCAGGCTTCTGGGATGTGGCAGACGGAAAGATCACTCTGGGAGGAACAAACCTTAAGGACATTCCTCTCGAACAGCTTTACGACCAGGTGGCGTTCGTTTCCCAGGACACCTACCTTTTTGACGACACGGTAATGAACAACATCCGCATGGGACGCATGTCAGCCACAGACGAGGAAGTCAGGGCGGCAGCGGAGGCCTCCGGTTGTCTGCAGCTCATCGAGAACCTGTCCGACGGCTTTGAAACAAGAGTGGGACAGGGCGGTACGCATCTTTCCGGCGGGGAGAAGCAGCGTCTGGCCATCGCCCGCGCGATGATCAAGGATTCACCCATCGTCATCCTGGACGAAGCGACAGCCTACATCGATCCCGAGAACGAAGCGGTGATCCAGCAGGCACTTGCAAAGCTTATCAAAGATAAAACAGTCATAGTAATAGCTCACAGACTTTCAACCATCACAGATGCGGACAAGATCGTTCTGGTAGATCGCGGAACCGTTGAAGCCAGCGGAACTCACGATGAGCTTCTTAAGAACAGTGAAATGTATCGTTCCATGTGGCAGGCTCACATCGGAACTGAGAACGGAGGTGCCGCATGTTAGAAGCTTTTCGCAAGATCATAGATTTTTCGGGGGTTGAAAAGGGTAAGATCAAATGGTCGATCTTTGTCAGCTTCCTGAATTCCATTTTTTCAATGCTTCGTATCGGAGCTATCTACTACATAGTTATGGGGATCATTGACAAGGACAGCAGCTATATGCCTGCAATAAAGGCAGTGATCTTTCTCGTAATCGGAATTGTGGGAATGACGATAACCAGAAACATTGCCCAGCTCCAGCAGACTCACGCGGGCTACTTCATGAGCGCATACAAGCGACTGGAGATCGCTGACCGCCTGAAGAGGATCCCCATGGGCTTTTTTGACGACAATACGATCGGAAAGGTTACGGGAATCACCACAAGTACCCTGGATACCGTAGAAAACCTGGGCGCGTCGGTGCTTTGCGTTGTTTTGAGCGGAATGATCAACGGAGTACTGTTCCTTATCTTCATTCCTGTGTTTGAGTGGAGGATCGGAATCATTGCCTGGGTTGGAACCATTATTTATATGCTTTTTACGACACTCATGGAGCACAGAACCAGAGTTTTGTCGCCTCAAAGAGAGCGCAGCAAGACGGAGATCGTTTCCGCAACCATCGAGAACATCCAGGGAATGAGCGTCATCAAGTCCTTTAACCTGGCGGGAAAGGGCGATGCAAAGCTCCGTGCGACCATCGAGGATTTCAAGAGAAAGAATCTGAATCTGGAAAAGATGTTTATCCCCATCTCTCTGATACAGAACATTTTCCTTTCGGTTTTTAAGATGCTGATCATCCTTGCATCCGCGTACTTCTACCTGCAGGGATCTTTGGATCTTGGCAAGGCGCTCATCCTGGTCATTATCTCGTTCCAGATCTTTAAAGATATCGAGCAGACCGACGCGGGACTTTCCACTCTCCGTATCGTAACAGGCTCCATCGAGCAGACAGAGGAAGTGGATAAAATGCCTCAGATGGACGAAGACGGAATCAGGTACTCGCCCAAGCGTCATGACATTAAGATTGAAAATGTGAGCTTCTCCTATGGAAACAAGGAGATCCTGCACAACATTTCCCTGGACATCCCTTCCGACACGACCACAGCCTTTGTGGGACCTTCCGGAGCGGGAAAGACAACGCTTGCCATGCTGATCTCAAGATTCTGGGATGTAAATTCCGGAAGCATCTCCATCGGAGGAAGGGACATCCGCGAGTACACCCTCGAAAGCCTCATGGCGCAGATCAGCGTTGTGTTCCAGAATGTGTACCTCTTTGCGGACACTATTGAAAACAACATCAAGTTTGGCTTCCCGGATGCCACAAGAAAGCAGGTGGAGGAAGCAGCCAAGAAGGCTTGCTGCCATGACTTCATCATGAGCCTGCCCAACGGTTACGACACTGTGATCGGAGAAGGCGGTGCCACACTTTCCGGCGGCGAGAAGCAGAGGATCTCCATCGCCCGCGCCATCCTTAAAGATGCGCCCATCATTATCCTGGATGAAGCCACCGCCAACGTGGATCCGGAGAACGAAGACAAGCTCCGTGCAGCCTTTGAGTCTCTCATGAAGAACAAGACTGTCATCATGATCGCTCACAGACTCAACACCATCCGCAACGCTCACCAGATCGTCGTTGTAAACAACGCCGGCATCACAGTGGGCACCCACGAGCAGCTCATTAAGGAAGACGGCCTCTACAGCCGCTTCGTGAAGATGCGCGAGCAGGCCGCCGGCTGGAAACTGTAATTTTGCCCCTTTTGCGCGCCGAAGGACCCTTCGCTCCTCCGGGTGCGGGGTTGTGGTGTCATTTTTTGATGATGCAGGCTAAAGCAGGAGAAAACGTCCGACTTAGCCTGTGTTTTTGAGGGCAGAAAGTTCCGGGAAACTGATGATACAGGCTAAAGTAGGAGAAAACGTCCGATTTAGCCTGTGTTTTGCCCCTTTTGGGACGGGGTTGTGGTGTCATTTTTTGAAAATACAGGCTAAAGCAGGAGAAAGCGTCCGATTTAGCCTGTGTTTTCGACAGGGTTAGAGGCTCATTTTGTGAAAAATAACG
>JAILNG010000183.1 GCA_024691875.1 Lachnospiraceae bacterium
TGAAAAAGTGAAGGGGCTGATCAGAATTAACGGCTGGAACGGAGCGAGCTTCGAAGTAAATGAAGTGAGCGGAGAATCGCCTTTTCACGTGGGAGATAAATTCGAGTTTAATTATGTGTTTTAATGATATTTGCTGATTTATAAAAGGATGGGGAGATGGCTGTGGAGAAGAATGAGAATTATACCGTTATGGTGATCGATGACGATGTGACCATCGGAAATATGCTTGAAGAGGCATTGACGAAGGCAGGTTACAATGTGATGCGGGCCTACTCAGGGACAGAAGCTCTCATGGTGCTGGAGAAAAACAGACCGGATCTTGTGCTCCTGGATCTAATGCTTCCCGGGCTATCCGGAGAAGAATTGCTTCCTAAACTTTCGGGCTTACTTACGATCATAATGAGTGCAAAGACAGACATAGATAACAAGGTGAAGCTGCTTTACGACGGAGCCAGCGATTATGTGACAAAACCCTTTGTGATCTCCGAATTGATGGCAAGGATCTCGGCGCTTTTGAGGCTTTCGAAATCTTCCGCCGGGAAAGGTGGCTGCGTATCCGATGATGAAAGCATCAGTGCGGGAGATATGGTGTTCAAAACATCCATACTCACCGTGTCCGTAAACGATCGAGAGGCTGTTCTCACAAGAACCGAGGCTGCGGTGCTGAAACTGCTCATGCAAAATGAGGGGAGACCCATCGGCAAAAGCACGATACTTGACAGGATCGGTCTTGACACTCCCGACTGTACTGAAAGATCCTTAAAACAGCATGTGAGTAATCTTCGAAAAAAGCTGGAAATACTGGACGGAAAAGATCACATTGAGGCGATTTACGGTATAGGATTTAAATTCAATGCGTAATCTTGACCATATCTTGACTTTTTATATACCACTTTCTTGACGGTAAAGTGGTATATTTTTTTTATCGAAACAAAAAGTGAGTTTTGAGCGACAGGGAGAGAGTTATGTTAATTAATACAAAGAGAGGTTGTGAAAGATATGGATTACGTTTTTAAGAGCAGGGATCTGGGAAAAAGATACGGAAATTTTGCGGCGCTGAGCGGCGTGAACATGGAGATCCCCAAAGGAGCCATCTACGGTTTTGTCGGTAAGAACGGAGCGGGAAAGACTACGCTGATCAGGCTGATCTGTGGATTACAGACAGTTTCCGAAGGGAGTTTTGAACTCATGGGGATCCAAAACTCAGCTGCAGACATCTATAAGGCAAGAAGAAGGATGGGAGCTGTTGTGGAAACACCTGCCATATACAAAGATCTGACAGCCCGTGAGAACCTTATCCAGCAGTGTCTGATGCTTGGCATCCCGGATTTTAAAAATGTGGATAACCTTCTTAAAACAGTGGGACTTGAAGATACAGGCAGAAAAAAAGCCGGTAAGTTTTCTTTGGGAATGAGACAGAGGCTGGGACTTGCGGTTGCCCTTTGCGGTGATCCGGATTTCATCATTCTGGATGAGCCCACCAACGGTCTGGATCCTCAGGGCATCATCGAGATCCGTGAGCTGATCCTTAAGCTGAATAAAGAAAAAGGGATCACCTTCCTTATTTCAAGCCACATTTTGGATGAGCTTTCCAGAATGGCTACCCATTATTGTTTCATCGACAAGGGGCACATCGTACGTCAGATGAGCAGCAAGGAACTTAAAAAAGAGTGTCGCAAGTCCGTAAGAATGACGGTGAACGATACAAAAATCCTGGCAAAGGTACTTGAAGACAAGGGTATCGAATACAGGATCCTCGATACCAATAAAGCAGACATATATGCAGAGATTGATTTTTCTGAACTTGCATCTGCCTGTGCAGAGGCCGGATGCTCCATAAAGACGATGGAAGAGCATGATGAGAGCCTGGAAGCTTTTTATCTGTCACTTTTGGGAGGAAGCGAAAATGCTTAGGGTTCTTGCTTCGGATCTAAGAAAATTATTCAGGGATAAAACATTTCTTGCCAGCATGGAAGCCAATGTTTCATATGCATTAGTGATCGCTGTATTGCTTAAGATAGTGAAGTACTTCTTTATCCACGAAAGCGATCTTGCGGCTGAAGATACCTGTTTTACGTTTCAGGGGATCTCAATCTTTCTGGTAACTGCATCCACTCTTTTTACAACCATCAGTGAGTACAGTGACGGCTGTATCAGAAACAAGATCATATCCGGAGCAAGAAGGCATGAGGTCTTTCTTTCTGCGATGATCTGCGGAATGATTCAGGGACTGGTTCACGCATTGATTGCATGTTTTACTTCGGTCCTTATCTGCTTCACTTTATCATCCGGGTTTGCGATCCTTACAGCTGCCGAGGTGATCAATTACTGGCTGCTGACGGCGCTGGTCTGCGTGACTTTGGGGGGATTCACAACGTCCCTTATCATGATCCTCGGAAAGAGCAGATTTTCTTATATAACAGGCATAGCGCTGGCAGTCGGGATGAAGATCTTCAGTATGGAGATACTGGATAAGCTTTATCCGGAAAACGGGGTGTGCACGCTGACAGGTGCAAGACTTCATATTTACCTGTTTTTTGACAGATTTGTGCCCTATCTTCACGTGACAATGCCACCTCATTGGCCGGTTGCGGATTACCTGGCGGGTAATCTGGGACTGTTACTGTTGGCGACAGCAGCAGGACTGGTGTTGTTCAGGAAAAAAGAATTACAGTGATCGATGGAAATGTTTTTGAAAGGGAGAGTTTATGCTTAACATATACAAAGCGAACCTTAGAAGGGTTCTGAAACACGGTTTTTATATTTTCGGATGCATAGTTGCTTTTCTGGGAACCATGCTTTCCGCTTACATGCCGATCTTCCCGTTCCTTGAAGGAAAAACGCCGGAAATAAGGATGTTTTTTGTCAGTGCGGCAATGGTGGCTTACTTTACTATTTTTATTCCCATTTTCTGTAACGTGGAATACAGTGACGGAGTCATCAGAAACAAAGTGATCGCGGGCTATTCTCAGACACGGATCTTTTTGGGACATCTGCTGACACAGTTTACGGCCGTATTCATCATGTGGGGCTTTTATATGCTCGGAGGCCTTGTGGGAGGCGCAAGACCGAAAGGGGAGGAGCTGATCTCGAATATCGTTGTTCTTTTTGCAGTCTTTGCTTACGCTGCCGTGATCCAAGCTTTATCCTTCAGATTAAGAAAACCTGTGCCTTTGGTGGTTTCTTCGGCTTTTCTTTTTCAGTACTGCTTTTCTTCTGTGATGTTCGGAAATGCCATACTTATGAATGCGAAAGGGACCTCAGCCTTTGTGGGGTCGCTGATCTACAACATTCCTTCTTTGGGGCAATGGTTCTCACGTTCGGGCTTTGCGGATGACATTGCAAATCCCGGAGCTCTTTGGCAGTTGGGTATGTCCCTTTTGATGATCGCAGTTGCCGGCATTCTCGGGCTGTACGGAATTGAAAAAAGAAATCTCGAATAAGAATGACAGAAGACAGGGTCTAATGTTATAATCCTATACATCGGGATACGGACGGATCGGGCACAGGTGGAGCATATGGAATATCTGTTGATTGTATGTATAGTATTAATAATAATTCTTATTCGAGATTTCTTT
>JAILNG010000201.1 GCA_024691875.1 Lachnospiraceae bacterium
TACGAGATAAGGAAGCTCTGTTACAACAATACGGTTTTTACCGTTTGCCATGGGCTCGATGTCAGTTACCGCACGAACCTTGATCTTTCCGCGGCCTGTACGATAGGCTTCGTTGATCCCTCTTGTACCGAGTATGGTAGCTCCGGTAGGGAAATCAGGTCCTTTGATTATCTGCATAAGATCGTCGATAGTGGTTTCGCGACCTTCGATCTTGTCATTTATGAGTTTTACAACAGCGTCTATGGACTCGGTCATATTGTGGGGAGGTATATTTGTAGCCATACCTACCGCAATACCGGTGGTTCCGTTTACAAGGAGATTCGGATAACGTGCGGGAAGAACAAGAGGCTCTTTTTCCGTTTCATCGAAGTTGGGTACAAGATCAACCGTTTCCTTTTCGATGTCTGCCAGCATCTGAACGGAAAGCTTTGAAAGTCTGGCTTCCGTGTATCGCATCGCGGCTGCTCCGTCTCCGTCCACAGATCCGAAGTTTCCGTGTCCGTCGATAAGCGGATAGTGGGTCGACCAATCCTGGGCGAGATAAACCAACGCACCATAAATTGATGAATCTCCGTGGGGATGGTATTTACCCATCGTATCACCGACAATACGTGCACATTTTCTGTGCGGCTTATCGGGATCGTTTCCCAGTTCATTCATCGCATGAAGTATTCTTCTTTGTACAGGTTTCAGTCCGTCTCTCGCATCCGGTAAAGCACGGGCCACGATTACAGACATGGCGTAATTCACGTAGGAAGTTTCCATAGTCTTTTTAAGATCGACTTCCTGTACCTTATCAAATGTGTTTTCCATATTGTTGTTATCCATATTATCCCTCACCTTGAACCTTTATTATGCGTTATAGTCAAGGTTTTCTACATACTTGGCATTGTCCTCGATAAACTTTCTTCTGGGTTCAACATCATCACCCATAAGAGTTGTAAATGTCAGATCCAGTTCGCCCGAAGTTTCTTCGTTTACACCGACTCTCAAAAGAATACGTCTTTCAGGATCCATTGTGGTTTCCCAAAGCTGTTCCGCATCCATTTCACCAAGTCCTTTGTATCTTTGGATCTTGTTTCCCGAATCACGACCTATCTTCATCATTATACCGTTAAGTTCTTCATCGGAATAAGCGTACCAGACCTGCCTGTTCTTCTCGATCTTGTAAAGAGGAGGCTGTGCCAGGTAAACGTAACCCTGCTTGATCAGCTCGGGCATAAATCTGTATAGGAATGTGAGCATCAGAGTGTCGATGTGAGCACCGTCCACATCGGCATCCGTCATAACGATGATCTTGTGATCACGGAGCTTTGAAATATCAAAGTCCTCTCCGATACCTGTACCGAAAGCGGTGATCATCGTTCTTATCTCAGTATTGCTTAAGATTTTGTCAAGTCTTGCTTTTTCAACGTTGAGGATTTTACCTCTCAAAGGAAGGATCGCCTGAGTAGCACGTGAACGCGCAGTCTTTGCGGAACCGCCGGCGGAATCTCCCTCTACGATGTAGATCTCACAATGTTCGGGATTCTTGTCCGAGCAATCCGCAAGCTTTCCGGGAAGTCCGCCTGCATCAAGCACTGATTTTCTGGCTGTTTCCTTTGCTCTTCTTGCTGCTTCTCTGGCTTTCTGTGCAAGAGCGGCCTTTTCGCAGATTATCTTACCAACCTCGGGATTTTGCTCAAGGTAGATCTCAAGTGCTTCAGAAACAACAGCTTCCACAGCACCTCTTGCAACGGAGTTGCCAAGTTTCTGCTTGGTCTGACCTTCAAACTGAGGTTCTCCGATCTTAATGCTTATGATAGCGGTCAAACCTTCACGGATGTCATCTCCGATCAGCTTCTCATCGTCCTTCTTGATGAATTTCATCTTGTAGGCATATGCATTGCAGACATTTACCAATGCGTTTTTAAAGCCGGTAAAGTGTGTTCCGCCTTCAGGAGTTGTTATGTTGTTTACAAAGCTGTAGCAGCCTTCGGAGTATCCGTCGTTATGCTGCATTGCAACTTCAACGTAAACATCCTTCTTTGTGCCTTCACAGTAAATAACATCCTGATAAAGAGGTGTTTTGCCCTTATTCAGATACTGAACATACTCCTTGATACCGCCTTCATAGTGGAAGGTTTCGGTCTTGGGTGTTTCAGGTCTGTCATCCGTAAAAATGATCTTGATACCCTTTGTGAGGAAAGCCATTTCACGAAGTCTTTGCTTTAATGTATCGTAATCAAAGTTTGTATCTTCAAAAATTTCTTTGTCGGGGAAGAAAGTAACCGTGGTTCCGGTTCTGTCGGAAGTACCCACTTCCTGTACCGGAGCTTTTGATTTACCTCTTTCGTATCTCTGGAAGTACTTTTTACCGTCAAGCTCAACGTACACTTCAAGCCACTCGGAAAGCGCATTTACTACGGAAGCACCTACGCCGTGAAGACCGCCGGAAACCTTGTATCCGCCACCGCCGAATTTTCCGCCGGCATGAAGAATAGTGAAAACAACCTCTAAGGAAGAAATTCCTTTCTTTTTGTTGACCGCAACCGGAATTCCTCTTCCGTTATCCACAACAGTTACCGAATTGTCTTTGTTGATGGTTACATTAATTTCAGTACAATAACCTGCAAGTGCTTCATCGATAGCATTATCTACGATCTCATAAACAAGATGATGAAGTCCGCGCAGTGATGTGCTGCCTATGTACATTCCCGGACGCTTTCTTACAGCTTCCAGTCCTTCAAGTATTTGGATTTGATCTGCTCCGTATTCGGTGCTCATTGTTGCCTCCGTTATATCCTTTCTATAATCCCGTTTGTTACCTTGTAAAGTGTATTCATGCCGCTTCTGTATCCGACAAATTCTTCAAGTCCCGTGCAAGTGATTATCGTTTGAATACCGTCTATAAAATTTAACAGTGCCTGTTGTCTTGTTCTGTCAAGTTCCGACAAAACGTCGTCAAGAAGCAAAATGGGATTTTCTCCGATCTTTCTTTTGACAAGTTCTATTTCAGCCAATTTCAAAGAGAGAGCCACTGTTCGCTGCTGTCCCTGGGATCCGAAAAGTTTAATGTTTTTTTCTCCCGTATAAAAGCTGATGTCATCTCTGTGAGGACCTACGCTTGTTGTCTTTGCATAAAGATCTTTGTCAAGTCCGGCATTTAACCGCCTCTTAAATTCTTCCGCTTCCGTATTCGGCTCGTAAACAACTTTCAGGTCTTCACAACCTCCTGAAATCCTGTTATGTATCTCTGTTACAAGCTCATTGATGTCTTCTATGAATTTCTTTCTTTCGGAAATAATGAATTTTCCGCATTCTGTCAGCTGTTCATCCCAGACTTCCAAAGTATCCTTAAGGTCAGGTCTGAAAGAAATCTGCTTTAAAAGATCGTTCCTTTGATCCAGCAATTTATTGTATTTGGCAAGATATTGAAGATAAAGCCTGTTAAGCTGACAAAGCTCAACATCCATAAATCTGCGACGCTCAGCAGGTCCGTTCTTTATCATGCTGAGATCTTCGGGAGAAAAAAGCACGACATTTGCAAGCCCGTAGAGTTCGGATGCCTTTTTGATAGGAATCCCGTCTACAGCCACACTTTTCTTTCCTCCTCGTCTTAATTGCATATCTATCTTGTGATTAAGATCGTTCTTCTTAAGATACATCCTGAGATGGGACTCTTCTTCACCGATCTTTACCATATCCTTATCTTTGCTTCCCTTATGGGATTTTGTTGTCGAACAAAGATAGATTGCTTCAAGAACGTTAGTCTTTCCCTGGGCGTTGTTTCCGTAAAGTATGTTAACATTTTCGGAAAGCTCCAAAGAAAGGTTTTCGTAATTTCTGAAATTGGTTAGCTCCAGTTTTTCTGCGATCATTTTACGATTTTTAATTCCTGACCGTTAAAGGAAACAACATCTCCGTCATAGAGTTTCTTTCCTCTTTGTGTTTCTACGCTGCCATTAACCGTTACTTCACCGTTTTGGATAACTATTTTCGCTTCCACTCCGGATCCTACAAAGCCGGCAGCTTTGATTGCCTGTCCGAGTTTAATAAATTCTTCTCTTAAAACAATTTTTTCCATTTTTATTGCCTTTATCTGACTGCATTGAAATTGATGGGTAATACAAGATAAATGTAATTTCCTTCTTCGTTTTTGATGAAGCAGGGAGCTTTAGAGTTTGTCATATAGATGTTAAGTTCTTCATCATCTATAACTCTGAGTACTTCAAGCATGAATTTGGGATTGAATCCGATAAGGATGTCTTTTCCTTCCTTGTTGATCTCAATATCCTGATTCATCGCACCGATCTGGGAATTAACCTTAAGGTTCATATTGAAATCCTTAATGTCCAGAATGATGGGCTTTTTATCCGTTTCCTTAACAAGAAGAGTGGAACGATCGATACTGTCCGCAAATTCTCTTCTGTTGATGGTTATCTTTGTTTCGTAATCACCGGAAAGCATCTGGTTGATCTTATAGTATTCGCCTTCAATGAGACGGGAGAGTACAATTGTGTTTTCAAATTCAAACATTACATGAGTGTTTGTGAAATAGATAGCAACATCATTATCCACTTCGCCCGAAAGGATCTTCATGATCTCATTCAAAGTCTTTCCGGGAATGATAACCTTTGTAGGTTTGTACTCGTTTTTAAGTTCAAGGATCCTGATAGCGATCCTGTGTCCGTCCAGAGCAACAACCTTAAGCTCGTTTCCGTTGATTTCAAAAAGTTCACCGGTCATGATCTTCTGGCTTTCATTGTCAGAGATACAGAATACTGTTTGTCTTAAGATCTCCTTTAATGAAAACTGAGAAAGTACCAATGCTTCTTTTTTCTCAACTGTGGGAAGATCCGGGAATTCTTCATCGCTTTTGCTTACTAAAGAGAATTCAAGCTTTTCACATGAAATAGTGGTCATATAATAGCTGTTTGTCTCTATGGTAATGTCATTATCCGGAAGCTTTCTCACGATATCCGAAAAGAGCTTCGCATTAATGGCAATACTTCCTTCATTTACGATCTCTCCCGGAACAACTGTTTCAATAGCTATTTCCATATCATTGGTAATGAACTTAATGTTATTTCCGTTTGCTCTGATTACAATACAGTCAAGGATAGGCATTGTGGTTTTGCTTTGAACTGCTCTCAGAGAAATATTAACACCGTTAATGATATCCGATTTTTTGCATATGATCTTCATGCTTGATTCTCCTATATATTATTTTATTTTTAGTATTAGTATTAGAGGCCGTTGATTTGTTGAAAAGTACTTCTGTCCGTTGATAATTGCAGGTTTTCGCTGTTAACAGGTGTCTTAATAAAAAGTTTATAAGTGTTCATTTCTGTGAATAAATTATAAACACCCTCTGTGGAAAAAATAAAAAATCTAAAATCTAAACTTTTTTCAACAAACTATAAACACTATATATCAACACTCTGTGGAAAACTTGGTATGAGTTTCTTCCTATTATATAGTATGTTATATAAAAAATTATCAACCACTAAATGTTGATTTGTGCATATCTCATTCAGCAGGGATTGATCTTTTTGATTATCATCTTAATGTTGTCATCAAGGATCGGATCTGACTTAAGTTCCTTTTCGATACGATTGATGCTGTTGATGATGGTAGTGTGATCTCTTCCGCCGAAGCTCTTACCGATCTCGGTAAGAGACATGTCAAGATACTTCTTGCACAGATAGATCGCGATGTGTCTGGGATAAGCGATCTTTGCTGTTCTGTTCTTAGAGAAGATCTCCTGAGATGTGAGCTCATAATGCTCTGCAACAACGTCAACAATATAAGAAAGTGTGATGGCCTTCTTATTGGAATTGGTGTCTTCTATATAGTCATGGATAGCTTCGAGAGCCAATTCCATAGTGATTTCCTTGTGTTTTAAACGTGAAAGAGCGATCACTTTATCCAGGGCAGCTGCCAAAAGTCTTACGTTTGATGTGACTTTCTCGGCGATAAGCTGAAGGATAGAGTATTCAATATTGATCGCATTGTCTTCCACACGCTTTGTAAGAATAGACAGACGGGTTTCATAATCGGGAGCGCTGATGTCTACCGTAAGACCCATCTGGAATCTTGAGCTCAGACGTTCATCGAGGATGTCCATTTCCTTGGGAGGACGATCGGATGAAATGATGATCTGCTTTTTAGATTCATATAAAGCATTAAAAGTAAAGAAGAACTCTTCCTGAGTAGATTTCTTATTGATAATAAACTGAATATCGTCGATCAGAAGAACATCTGCACTTCTGTATTTTTGACGAAATTCATCGTTTTTGTTGTTTCTGATGGACTGGACAAGCTCATTTGTAAAGGCTTCACTGGTAATGTATATGACCTTTTTGCCTTTCTGCATTTCAAGAATGTGATGGGCGATGGACTGCATAAGATGAGTTTTTCCGAGACCTACTCCTCCGTAAATAAAAAGAGGGTTGTAAACTTCTGCCGGATTTTCGGATACAGCAACGGCCGCAGCATGAGCCAGGGAGTTATTGGATCCGATTACGAAGGTTTCAAAAGTGTACTTGGGATTTAAAATTCCGTAGAGGTCATGAGAAGGCTCATTGATGGTAACTTTTGTGTTATCATTGATCCTGCTTTTGAGTTCAAAAGAAATTTCATAGTCCTTGCCTGTAACTTCAGCAATTGCGGTACGCAAAAAAGTCTCATATTTATTTTTAATGAAATCCAGACTTGCAGCACCGATCTTAAAATCATCAACGCATATGATTATGGTATTGCCCGTAATACTGCAGACAGAAAGAGGAAGCAGCCATGTACGATAGGCTACATCCGTAATGGAATATTCTTCCTTCATATACTTTAAAATATCATTCCATTTTTCTTTGATTACGTTTTCCATTAGTTCACCGCATGTAATAGTTTTATTTTTTTGCTTATGCTTCCAAAAAGCTCTAAAAAGGGCAAAATTTTGCGCATAGCATAGCTTATTAATTATATCAGAAAATGGCCTAAATTTCAATTAAAGATGAAAGTTTTTTGGGGCTCTTGCAAAAAATATCTTGACGAATATTGGCTTTTTGATTATAATAACTTTCGCTTTATTTTGCGATATTTATTTATGTAAATATAAAAATTGTACAACTGTTGCAAGGAGGTGCATTAAGATGGCAAAAATGACATTTCAGCCTAAGAAGAGACAGAGAGCTGTTGTTCACGGTTTCCGTTCAAGAATGAGCAGTGCCGGTGGAAGAAAGGTTTTATCAGCAAGAAGAGCAAAGGGCAGACACAAGATTTCAGCTTAATATAAAAGTTGCCGGGTCGCATTAAATGTGACCTTTTCTTCTATGTAAGCAAAGATTACAAGGGTTGAACAGGTAATTGTTTTGGCGGAGTCTATTAAGAAAAATTCGGATTTCCAATTGGTTTATAAAACCGGGAAAAGTTTTGCCAATAAATATTTGGTAATGTATGCAAAAAAAAATGATTTAGATCGTAACCGACTTGGCATCTCCGCCGGCAAGAAAGTCGGAAACAGCGTGGTACGTCACAGGATCGCCAGACTGTTAAGAGAAAGCTTTCGTTTAAATGATGAGAAGTTCCATAGTGGTTGGGACATGGTTGTGGTGGCAAGACCGCTTGCCCGAGGAAAAAGCTTTTGTGACATTGAAAGTGCATTTTTGCATTTGGCAAAATTGCATGGAATAATAAATAATGAAAAGACTGTTTATTAAAATTATTGTTATATATCGCAAGTATCTTTCTCCATTAAAAGGAAGGCCTACATGTAGATTTGTGCCTACCTGTTCTCAATATGCAATCGAAGCCTATGAAAAGTATGGCGTGGTAAAGGGTTCCTACCTTACGGCAAAGAGGGTTCTTCGCTGTAATCCTTTATGTAAGGGAGGCTATGACCCTGTTCCTTAGCTATGTTTTTCATAGGCTTTTATTATAGTTATTATTTCATGCAAACAAGTTATGGGAGGTAGTAATTTGAATTTAGTTATTTTGACCCAGGTTGGCGGTATTCTTAAGCCTTTCGCCTGGATTTTCGGTAAGATATTCAATTGGTTGTACGAACTGGTTGCTCTTACAGGTATTGAAAGTATTGCGATCACTCTCGTTTTGTTTACCATTATTGTTAAGATGTTGATGCTTCCTTTGACGGTTAAGCAGCAGAGATTTTCCAAGCTTTCCGCAAAGATGCAGCCGGAACTTAATGCAGTTACAGAAAAGTACAAGGGTAAAAAGGACGAGACATCACAGAGACTTGCCGCTCAGGAACAGCAGAGAGTTTATGACAAGTACGGAACAAATCCTATGTCCGGTTGTCTTCCTCTTTTGATCACATTCCCTATCATTATCGCAATGTATAGGATCATATATGCGATCCCTGCTTATGTAGACAAGATCAATGTTCTTTATACTTCCATTGCAGAAGCTGCCATGGGGCAGGAAGGTTACTTTGAGTTCTTCAAGAATTCCGCAGAAACTCTTGCCGTCAGCATCAAAAAGTGGGATGAAACAGGAGCAAATGTTTTCACTGTTACTCATGTTATCGACATCCTTACCAAATTCGGTACTGACAACTGGGCAGGACTCATTGAAACATTCCCTGCTTTGAATACACCTCAGATCACGGGTTCCATTGATAAGATCAATTCGATCTTCTCGGTTTTCGGAATGAACATTTTGAATTCCCCTTCTTACTATGCTAAGCAGAACGGATTTTTCAATGTTGCTCTCTGGGTACCTGTACTTGCTGTTGTTACTCAGCTCGGAAGTTCACTCCTTCAGAAGACACAGAACAAGACTCCCAAGGGAAAGAAGGACGATAATGCAATGGCACAGAGCATGAACTCCATGCTTTACATTATGCCTTTCATGTCAGGTATCTTCTGTTACGGATTTTCACTCGTAATCGGTATTTACTGGATCATTCAGACAGTTATTTCCTTGGTACAGCAGATCTTTATAAACATCTATCTGGATCATACAGATATGGATGCGTACATTGAAAAGAATGCGGCTAAGATTGCCAAGAAGAGAGAAAGAATGGGAGTTCTTCAGAATTCTTCTCAGGTTTCAAATCTTGCCAAGTATCAGACAAAATCCATTGACTACTCTCAGTCAGCTCCTGTGAAGACCACGTCCTCATATGCAAGCATGGGCTCTTCTTCAGCTAAGAATGCCAAGAAGAATGCTTCTGCAAAGGCTGACAGCAGCACGGATAACGCAAGCGATGATATTAAGGTAAAGGCACCCGAAAACAAATCAATTTCCGGATATGCTAATTTACTTAAAAGAGATTAAAGAAGAGGAGAAGTGAATATTATGAGAAACTGGATCGAAACAACGGGTAAAACCGTTGAAGAAGCTTTACTTGAAGCTTCTGTTGCACTTAAGACCACTGAAGAAAACATTGATTATGAAGTAATTGATGAAGGTGCTTCAGGATTCCTCGGACTTAACAAAAAGCCCGCCAAGATCAAGGCAGCTTTAAAGGAAACAAAGCTTGATAAGGCAGCTGATTTCATCTCTGATGTTCTTAACGTTATGGGCATCAAGAATGAGGTCAAGAGTTCCTACGATGAAGCTGAAATGACCATGAATTTTGAAATTGTCGGAGAGGACATGGGAGTTCTCATCGGCAAGAGAGGTCAGACACTTGATTCTCTCCAGTACCTTGTAAGCCTCGTTGTTAACAAAGAATCCGATGATTACATTAAGGTTAAGCTTGACACCGAGAATTACAGAGAGAGACGTAAGCAGACCCTTGAAAATCTTGCAAAGAACATCGGAAGCAAGGTTAAGAAGAGCGGAAAGCCGGTTGCTCTTGAACCCATGAATCCCTATGAGAGAAGGATCATTCATTCAGCTCTCCAGGATGACAAGTATGTGGAAACACATTCCGAGGGTGAAGAGCCTTATCGTAAAGTTGTTATCAGCTTGAAGAAGGGTGTAAGACCTTACAACAAGTTCCACAACAACCGTGGCGGTTACGGAAACAATCGCGGCGGATACGGTAACAAGAAGGGCGGATACGGCAGAAACGCCTTCAACAAGAAGAGCAACAAGCCCCGTGAGCCCTATCGTTACGGAAACATTGAAGAGGGCGAAGTTTACGAAGGTGTTACGGCAACTATTGATCCCAGTGAACAGATTTGATTCGTGATACTCTTTAAAAAGCTTAATTTATTGAACATAAAAGGGTGTCATTCAGAGTGACACCCTTTTAATTATTGAAACTATGAAGAACGATACCATTTGTGCAATTGCAACAGGCGCAACAAACGCCGGAATCAGTATTATAAGGATCAGCGGAGATGAAGCATTCACAATCGCTGACAGGATTTTTGCTGCCAAAAAGCCGGGTAAAAAGCTTTCTGAAAGAAAGACTCACACCCTGACCTACGGTAACATTGTGCGTAACAATGAAGTGATCGATGAAGTCCTTGTATCCGTAATGCGAGGACCCAACAGTTACACTGCGGAAAATACTGTCGAGATCAATTGCCATGGCGGATACATAGTAACAAAAAAAGTTCTTGAATGTTGTTTGGAAGCCGGTGCCAGACTTGCGGAACCCGGTGAGTTCACCAAAAGAGCTTTCCTTAACGGAAGGATCGATCTTTCTCAGGCTGAAGCCGTTATTGATCTGATCCACGCATCAAATGACGATGCTATCAGAAATTCTGTGGCTCAGCTCAGCGGAAAGCTGAGGGACAAGATTGTTTCTCTTCGTGAGAAGATCTTAAGAGACACCGCCTACATTGAGGCGGCACTTGACGATCCGGAGCACATCGATCTCACAGGATTTTCAGATGACCTTGAAATCCATGTTAATGATGAACTAAAGGAGATCGGAACTTTGATCTCGGGTTTTGAGAATGGAAAGATGATACAAAACGGTATCAGAACTGTTATCCTCGGAAAGCCAAATGCCGGAAAGTCAACCCTTTTAAATGCCCTGACCGGTACAAAAAGAGCCATAGTTACTGACATTCCCGGAACCACACGTGACATTTTGGAAGAGATCATCGTTCTTGACGGGATCACCCTCAATATTGTCGATACAGCAGGCATACACAACACGGAAGACGTAGTTGAAAAGATTGGTGTCGAAAAAGCAGTTGATGAAATTGATAATGCGGATCTTTGCCTTTTTGTGGCAGATGCGTCCAGAGAACTTGATGATGATGACAGAAACATTATTGAACTCTTAAAAGGAAAGAATGCAATTGTTCTTTTAAATAAATCGGATCTTACAGCAGTTCTTACCGCGGAAGAATTGAAAGCTGCCTGCGGCAGAGAAGTGATCTCCATCTCCGCCAGAGATGAAAAGGGTATTGATGTTTTCGTATCCGAGATCAAAAAGCTTTTTGGATTCGGAACTGTGGAAAAGAAGGAAGAGATCTTCATATCGAAATTACGACATAAGGAACTTCTTCAAAATGCTTTTGATTCATTGAAAGAAGTTTTAAAGAGTATTGAGCTCGGAATGTCCGAGGATTTCTTCTCCATCGATCTGATGAATGCCTACACTTCCCTGGGCGGTATTATCGGTGAAGAAATAGAAGACGATCTTGCAGACAAGATTTTTAAAGAATTTTGTATGGGAAAGTAGATTGGTGGATATAATGGATCATATTTATGAAACCTATGATGTAGCTGTGATCGGTGCAGGTCATGCAGGCTGCGAAGCAGCTCTTGCCAGTGCCAGACTCGGCATGAATACTATTGTCTTTGTTGTCAGTACCGACTCCATTGCTTTGATGCCTTGTAATCCTAACGTTGGCGGAACTTCCAAGGGACATCTGGTCAGAGAACTGGATGCTCTCGGCGGAGAAATGGGTAAAAACATTGACAGGACCTTTATTCAGTCAAAGATGTTGAACTGTTCAAAGGGACCTGCAGTTCATTCACTTCGTGCTCAGGCTGACAAACAGGAATACTCCCGTTCCATGAGACATGTACTTGAAAATCAGGAGAATCTTACTTTAAAGCAGGCCGAGGTATGTGACATTCTGGTTGAAGACGGACATGTTTCGGGAGTAAGGACCTTCAGCGGCGGCGTTTATCCTTGCCGTGCAGCAATCATATGCACGGGAACCTATTTGAATGCAAGATGCATTTACGGGGATACGTCAAATTACACCGGACCTAACGGATTGCCTGCGGCAAATCATCTGACCGATTCTTTGAAAAAGCTGGGAATCGAGATCTACAGATTTAAGACGGGCACTCCTGCAAGAATCGACAAGCGTTCCATCGATTTTTCCAAGATGGAGGAGCAGCGCGGGGATGACAGGATCGTTCCTTTTTCGTTTGAAAATACAGAGGATGACATTAAGCGTGAGCAGGCTCTTTGCTGGCTCACTTACACAAATGAGACCACTCACGAGATCATCCGTAAGAATATAGACAGGAGCCCTTTGTATTCCGGAAATATTAAAGGAACAGGGCCCAGATACTGTCCTTCCATTGAGGACAAGGTCATGAAGTTTCCTGATAAGGACAGACATCAGGTTTTCATTGAACCCGAAGGAAATTACACAAACGAAATGTATATTTCCGGAATGAGCAGTTCTTTGCCGGAGGATGTTCAGGTGCAGATGTACCGTTCCGTTCCGGGATTGGAAAATGCAAAGATCGTCAGAAATGCTTATGCAATTGAATATGATTGCCTGAATCCTATGCAGCTTAAGCCGAGTCTTGAGCTCAAAAAGATCGGAGGACTTTTCAGTGCCGGTCAGATGAATGGCAGTTCCGGCTATGAAGAAGCTGCAGCTCAGGGAATAATTGCCGGAATCAACGCAGCGAGACTGCTTAAGGGGCTTGATCCATTGATCCTGGATCGCTCTCAGGCCTATATCGGTGTTCTGATCGATGATCTTTGCACCAAGGAAACTCATGAGCCATACAGAATGATGACCTCACGTGCCGAATACAGACTGATCCTTCGTCAGGACAATGCTGATCTCAGATTAACGGAGATCGGCCATCAGATCGGGCTTATAGATGATGAAAGATACGAAAAGTTTTGTTTAAAGAAAAAGCAGATCGAAGATGAGATTCAAAGGCTTAAATCTACAATGATCGGTGGAAAGGCTGCTATTCAGGAATTCCTGATTTCTCACGGAAGCACTCCGTTAAAGACGGCTGTTTCTTTGGGAGATCTGATCACGAGGCCTGAATTTGATTATTATTCCATAGCGGAGATCGATCCTGAAAGACCGGAGCTTCCCGCTGATGTTTGCGAACAGGCTGAGATCGAACTTAAGTACGAGGGCTACATTACAAAACAGCTTCAGCAGATTCAGTCTTTTAAGAAAACCGAAAGCAAGATAATCCCCGAGGATCTTGATTATGATGACGTTCCTTCTCTTCGTATAGAAGCGAGGCAGAAATTAAAGGCTATCAGACCTTTGAGCATCGGACAGGCATCCAGAATTTCAGGAGTTTCACCTGCCGATATCAGTGTGCTTTTGGTCTATATGTCCAGATTTAAGGGCTAAGGAGATTTATGAGAGACAACAGTATTTTTAAACAGGGTCTCAAAGAATTGAATATTGAACTAACGGAAACTCAATTGGAACAGTTTGAAGTATATTATGATATGCTTGTTGAAAAAAACAAGGTCATGAATCTCACTGCCATAACCGAGTATGAAGATGTTCTTATAAAACATTTCCTTGACAGCCTTTCTATTGTGAAAACGGAAAAAGCGAAAAAACTTCTTTTTTCTTCCTGCTGTTTGATCGATGTCGGTACAGGTGCCGGATTTCCGGGAATTCCTTTAAAGATTGCTTTTCCGAAAATCAAAGTCACTCTTATGGATGCGCTGAACAAAAGGATCAATTTCTTAAATGAAGTGATCTCTGCTTTGGATCTTAAAGACATCGAAGCTGTTCATGGAAGAGGAGAGGAACTTGCCAGAAAAGATCAGTACAGAGAGAGATTTGATCTTGCTGTTTCGAGAGCTGTTGCAAAGCTTAATTCACTTTCGGAACTTTGTATTCCTTTTGTTAAGGTTGGTGGATTATTCGTTCCTTATAAATCGGGAAGTATTGATGAAGAATTGGAAGAGGGTAAGAATGCGCTCTATAAACTTGGCGGACGTTCTACACATGTAGTAAAGTTTACTGTTCCTCTCAGTGACTATGAAAGAAGCCTTATTGTGGTGGAAAAAAAGTCTAATACTCCTGCACAATTTCCCAGAGCAGGCGGAAAAGTCTTCAATAAACCACTTTAATTTCTGATAATTATTCTCTCGTCGTTTTTTGGTTTCTTATACGGGTATTTTATCGTTTTTGGGACTTAAAATCGCACGAGAGAGACATTTTTTTCAACGCTGTTTTTCGTGATCTTATAGGAGGTTTCATATGTATATAACCGGAAAATATCTTTTGGGAAGTCTCGGAGACTTATCTGATGTAATCGCTATCCGTGATAAAGTTTTTATCGATGAACAGGGAGTTGCTCCTGAGCTAGAACATGACGGTAAAGATAACGAAGCAATTTTTGCTCTTGCTTTTGAAGAAGGTAATGATTTTAAAAAACCTGTTGCTACAGGCAGGCTTTTATTTCTCGGTGATGAATTTAAGATTGGCAGGATCGCTACTTTAAAAGAATATCGAGGAAAAGGCTATGGCGATTTTGTTGTCAGAATGCTGATCGATAAGGCTTTTACTATGGGTGCTAAAGAAATCTTTGTAGATGCTCAGGTTCAAGCTGTCGGCTTTTATAAAACAATTGGTTTCAGAGAAGTCGGTGATGTTTTTGAAGAGGCCGGAATGCAGCATCAGAGAATGGTTGTGGAACCTCACACTTGTACAAGACAATGTTCATGCCACTAATCGGATTGCGAGTTTTTTAGGGATGTGTGAACTGTAACCCACTTAGTTGATAAAGGTAACAATTGGTTTACAAAAGATTTTTTCTTGTTTATAATGGATTATGTATCTCTTTCACATCACTATGAGGTTAAATTATGATCGGCTTAGACATCTCTTCAACACAATATCTTGAAATGACATATTTCATCGATTCTTTGATTACAGATTGTGAGGCCAGACTGGTTTATTATGATCAGCAGCTTTCATCTCTTGGTGTTGATCTTAAAAAGCTTGACGACCCATCTTTTGTTTCTTCGGATTATTTTAATCCTTCTTCAGTCGATTACTTTCTTGAATTACGTAAGAAAGATAAAGATGTCATGGAAAAATTGTATGGGCTTAAGCGTTACTACCTTAATCTGCTCAGTATTTCCGAATTTACTTTATACAATGCTTCGGATAAAAATAACGACATTGATGAGCTAAACGTTCCGGGAAAGAATTTAAAAAAATTGAAACTCAGAGAATTGGAAAGAAGCAAGTTTTCTTCCGATCTTCATGACTCTTCGATTCAGCTTCTTACCGGTCTTGTACATAAATGTGAATTGATTTCCAGATTGATGGATTTTGATGTTACGAGATCAAGAATGGAACTGTCCTCTGTTATTTCAGATCTTAAAAATGCTATTTCAGATCTCAGAGGATTTATCTTTAATCTCAGAGCACCTTCATTGACAGATTTTTCTTTGGTCGAGTCAATAGAAGATTATTGCAATTATAAAAACAAAGATAGAAAAGTTAAAGTTGTTATTAAAACTGTCGGTGAAGAAGGGGATTTGTCACCTGTTTCAAAATCTAATCTGTATAGGATCTGTCAGGAAGCTTTTAATAATGTCCTTTCTCATTCGGATGGAGACAGGGCCGACATCATTATTACATATAACGAAAATAATGTTGTATTAACTGTTAAAGATAATGGTTCAGGTTTTGATGAATCTCTTCTTTCTGATGATCGTCTCGGAAAGAAAAATTTTGGGCTTTTGATCATGAAAGAAAGAGCAGAGATCATTGGTGGTAGTTTTGAGATCAAATCTGTTGATCATTGTACCGAGGTTAATGTTTCTGTTCCCAAAACACCGGAGGATATAATATGAGTAAGATAAAAGTTTTTCTCGCAGATGACCATTTGATCATCAGAGATGGCTTAAAAAAATTGTTGGAATTTGAGGATGATATTGAGATTGTTGGAGATGCAGCAGATGGTATAGATTGTGTTTCTAAAGTCAGGGAATTAAATCCGGATGTTTTACTTTTGGACCTCAGTATGCCAAAGATGCATGGCATAGATGTTATTGATGAGCTAAAGAGTTATGAGCTCGATACAAAGATTCTTGTCGTAACCGTTCATGACGAATTTTCTTATTTTAAAAAAGCAATTTCCTGTGGTGCACTTGGCTACATACTTAAGGATTCGGACTTTGATCAATTTTTGATCGCTATTCATAAAGTATATTCCGGAAACCTTTATATTGATAAGAAGTTACTTCCGCAGTATAATGAATTTGTCTCCTCCGGTTCCGATAGTGATATCAAGTTTACAAAACGTGAGGAAGAGATCCTGATACTTATCGCATCCGGTTACAGTAATAAAGAGATTGGTGACAAACTTTTTATCAGTGAGAAAACTGTTAAGAATCATATCACCGGTATCTTTGATAAGATCAACGTTAAGGACAGGACTCAGGCAGCGTTATATGCCATAAAAAATAATCTCGTGAAATTGTAATGTTTCACGTGAAACATAAGGAGCATTTATGGGAAAAACTATAGCAATTGCAAATCAAAAAGGCGGAGTCGGAAAAACAACAACAACCATTAACCTTGCTGCTTGTTTGGCCGAACTTGGACACACTGTGCTTGTTATTGACATCGATCCTCAGGGAAACACTTCATCCGGACTCGGAATTAACAAGAAAAAGTTGAAAGCTACAGTTTATGATCTGATCTTGAATGAGGTAAAACTTGAGGAGGTCTTAACAAAAAGTGTTGTTGATCGTGTTACCGTTATTCCTTCCGATGTAGATCTTGCCGGCGCGGAGATCGAACTTATCGGAGTTGACGAAAAGGAATTCCTTTTAAAGAAGATAGTTGATCCTATCAGAGATCTTTATGATTTTATACTTATTGATTGCCCGCCTTCATTAAATACATTAACGGTCAATGCAATGACAACAGCTGACACTGTTATAGTTCCGATTCAGTGTGAGTACTATGCACTTGAAGGTTTGTCTCAGCTTGTTCACACCATAGATCTGGTACAGAAGAGACTTAATCCTGAACTTGAGATTGAAGGTATTGTCTTCACGATGTATGATTCAAGAACAAATCTTTCTGTTCAAGTCGTTGAAAATGTACAGAAGAATTTAAAACAGTTCATTTATAAAACGATGATCCCAAGAAATGTTCGCCTTGCAGAAGCACCCAGCCATGGCTTACCTATCACACTTTATGATCCTAAGTCCGCAGGTGCTGAAAGTTATCGTAGTTTAGCAAAAGAAGTTCTGGATCACAATAAGAGAAAGTGGTATTAAAATTCTATCGATAAAATGTTTCACGTGAAACATTTTTACAAAGAAAAGAGACTTTTTTGAAAGGAAAAGGAAATGGCAATAAGAAGAGGATTGGGAGCGGGACTTGACAGCTTGATCACAGATGATTACATCACAGAAGGAAAGATACCGGGAAAATACACTCAGCAGGAAACGAAGATCTCGATAAATGATATAGAACCTAACAGAGGACAGCCCAGAACTCATTTCGATGAAGAAGCACTGGATGAGCTGGCTGATTCCATTAAGCAATATGGTATCATTGAACCTCTGGTAGTACAGAAAAAAGGTAAAAGATACGAGATAATTGCCGGAGAAAGAAGATTCAGAGCAGCAAGAAAAGCAGGACTGAAGGAAGTTCCGGTTGTAGTAAGAGAGTTTGCCGATGCGGATGTTTTTGTTATCGCATTGCTTGAAAATATACAAAGAGAAGATTTGAATCCGATTGAAGAGGCGCAAGCTTATCAGAGACTGATCGAGGAACTGAACCTGAAACAGGAAGATGTGGCAAACAAGGTCTCTAAAAAAAGAAGCACCATTACAAATTCAATGCGTCTTTTAAAACTTTCCAAGGAAGTTAAGGAAATGCTTTCCTCCGGAGCAATCAGCGAAGGACACGGAAGAGCATTGCTTGGTATCAGTGACGAAGCTCAGCAGGTGGCGCTTGCCAAAAAGATCGTTGAGGAAAATCTCAGTGTAAGAGAAACAGAGCGTCTGGTCAGTGAACTGAAGGAAAAACCGAAGAAAGACGAAAAGAAGCAGGAAAAGAAGCCCAAAAATACAGACAGGGCTTACAGAGCAGCCGAAGATAAATTAAAGGAAGCTCTTGGAACAAAGGTTGAGATCAAACAAAAAAATGAAGCCGAGGGTAAGATCGAGATTAATTACTATTCGATCGATGAACTCGAAAGGATCATTGAATTGATCGAAAAAACCGGAAAGGAAAACTAAATATGGTCACACTATCGGATTTTGAACTTCTGAAGATGACAGTATTTATTTTGGGAGTAGTCCTTGCAGTCTTTGTAATACTGGCAATGATCTTACTGGCAAGAGTTGTGGGACTTCAGAAAAGATACAATGCTTTCATGAAGGGCGCCGACGGAACGAATTTGGAAAGCTCAATACTTTCCAAATACAAGGAATTTGAGAAGGTAAAGAAAGAAACAAAGCTGAATGCCGAAAAATTGGACGTAACTTGTGAGACACTGATAAATGCATTTCAGAAAATGGGTATAGTCAAATACGATGCTTTTGCCGAAATGGGCGGGAAGCTGAGCTATTCATTATGTATGCTCGATGACAAGGACAACGGATTCATAATAACATCAATACATTCGAGAGAGGGTTGCAACTCTTATATTAAAGAGATTATTAGAGGAAAATCTTACGTAATCATGTCGACCGAAGAAAGACAAGCTTTGGAAGCGGCACAAAGGGGGACAAAATACTCAGATATTGAGTAAATCCAAAAACCGATGATGAGGTAGATTATGCGACGAATCCAAACCGAACAGATTAAAGGCAATGAAATAGTTGCCAGAGACATTTACAGCGGAAACGGTGTTATTATCGTAGCTGCCGGCACAAAATTAAAGCTTGAATACAAACACAAATTATTGGAAATGCGTATATACGACATTTTCATTGAAGACGAGATTTCAAGAGAAATCGATGAAAACGAGTTTTCAGATGAGGTGGTAAAAGACCTCTGTTCAACCACTTTAAAGAACACTATCGAAAGCTTTGCTTACATGACAAATGAAGAAACAGTGAAGCTCAGCGACATTGCGGAAGGTCTGATGGAAAGCGTTCTGAGCAAGAAAGAAGTGCTTTACAATGTTTCAAAGGTCAGAAGATATGACAGAAACCTGAGCGATCATTGCCTGAGTGTAGCTGCACTGGCAGTCCTCACAGCCTTAAACTCAGGCTTTTCAGTGGAAGAAACAAAGGAGATCGCCATCGGAGCACTTCTCCATGATATCGGCTATTTGAGCATGAAAGTCGATTACAAAACCATGGAAATGGAAAAACTCAGCGAAGATGCGAAAAAAGAGATCAAAAGGCATGTGGTTTACGGCTATATGACTGTTGAAAAGCAGGAATGGCTCAGCCCTACAGCAAAAGATATTATTCTTTATCACCATGAAAGAGTTGATGGATCCGGTTATCCGTTCAGGTTGTCCGGAGACAGAGTTAAGCCGGAAGTCAGGCTTGTTTCCATATGCGATGCATTTGACAATATGATCTATGGCGTTCTTGAACCTAAAAAAAAGGTTTATGAAGCCATGGAATACATTATGGGAAATGCGGGAACTAAATTTGACCGTGAGTTTTCCCTTAAATTCAATGCGTCTGTAGCTGCATATCCGGTCGGAACACTTGTTAAAACAAATACGGACGAAGTTTGCATAGTAATAAAACAAAACAATCAATCCCCCACCAGACCTATTATGAGAAAGTTGAACATAAATATGGACGGTGAATGGGAAGCAACTACGACAGAATATGATCTTACAAAGGAGCTTACGATGTTTATCGTAGACACCCTGGAAGAATAATCTGTTTCAGAGGACAATATATGAATTGTATGTTACAGTCTGTCGGGTACAGCAAAGTAGAAGGGATCGAAGCCGAAAGAAGATTGAAAGACGAATTGATCTACGGTTTTTCGATGAAAAGGACCAAGACAGCAAAAGTCAGCGAAACAAGAACAGCAGTTGAGATCATGTGTGAGATCGCACCGAATACAGGCGTAGTTTATCGCGGAGAATACGATAAACTCGGAATTTTTCTTTCGGACTGCTTCTTTCCTACACACATTTCTCAGAGGCTGAGTCTTAATGAGCCCATAACCATAAGCAAAAGAATGGACTCCAACGCTTTTACCGCAATGGCCTACGATTACACTCACAAGATCCCTGTGGTATTTTATCTGCAGAATGAAGTGGATATGTACCTGAACTTTGATCCCGAAGGAAAAGAAGAAAACTGTGAAGTCTATCTTTCCGCAATGGCGGATGAGGGAAAGATCATTCTTCCCATAGACGGAACAAGGGTGGAAGTAGGAAAAACCACTGACGACAATTACACCGACGAGGATAAGCCGGAAGAAAACGACAATATAGACACGATAGAGAAACAGATCAGGAAGCTGGCTGAAAAAGAGTTGAATGATTACATCAACATGACCAGCAGATCAAATGATGAAGATCTTTACTCGATCATAGAAACAACATTTATGCCCTGCGGAACAGAGGTGGACACATACACGATAATCGGAAAGATCATTTCCGTTGAAAGCCAGGAAAACTTTAATACAAAAGAGGAAATGTATATCCTTGGCGTAGAGTGTACCGATATGATCATGGAAGTGTGCATCAATAAAATGAAATTGCTGGGCGAGCCGGAAGTAGGAAGACGTTTTAAAGGAAATGTCTGGCTTCAGGGCTATGTAAAATGGAATACGGAGAAAAAGAATGACTAAACATGTGAATTATAAAACTCAGGGAGTCTGCTCAAGAGCAATAGAGTTTGACATCGAGGACGGAATTGTAAAGAACGTAAACTTTATCGGAGGCTGCAAGGGCAACACTCAGGGAGTGGCAAGACTGGCTGAAGGAATGTCTGCTGAGGAACTTGTTAAAAGATTGAAGGGTATTCAGTGCAGAGGCGATAATTCCTGCCCCAATCAATTTGCACTCGCGATCGAGTCAGCTGTGGAAAATTAGTCCGATTAAGGACCGGATCGTGGATAGGATGATAAAATGAGTAAAACAGAGTTTAAGCCGGGAAATATGCTTTTCCCTGTACCGGTTGTGCTGGTCAGCAGTCAAAGACCGGGAGAAAAAACAAATCTGATCACACTTGCATGGGCAGGAACGGTTAACAGCGATCCGCCGATGGTTTCCATCTCCGTAAGAGCAGAAAGATTCTCTCATGACATAATCTCGGAAACGGGAGAATTCGTGATCAACCTTGTAAATAAGGAGCTGACCTTTGCTACAGACTGGTGTGGTGTAAAATCAGGACGCGATTTTGATAAATTTAAGGAAATGAAGCTGACTGAACAAAAGTCCTTGAAGGTAAAGACACCCGGAGTTGCGGAAAGTCCCGTAAATCTTGAATGCAAAGTAACGGAAAGCAAAGATCTGGGAAGCCACACTATGTATCTGGCGGAAATCGTAGCGGTTACAGTGGATGATAAGTACCTGGATAAAAACGGGAGATTCAGGGTGAACGATGCAAATCTTACAGCTTATGTTCACGGAGCATACAGGAGCCTGGGAGAATGCATCGGAACATTCGGATATTCCGTAAAATCTAACAAGACGTCAAAAGAAAAGAAAAAAAGATGAAATAAAACAGGTTGCACTTCAGAAAATTGAAGTGCAACCTGTTATTTTTGAATCAGAATTACTTGATGGCATTATCCAAAAGGAAATTGTAGACTTTGTCTGTCATAGCAGAATCATAAAGCTTTTGTCTACCGTAATCATTGACGAAATCTTCGGAAGTGTCGTAACCGTAATCGCTATGGTTTGCATCGAGCCAGGCAAAGAATTCTTCTTCAGAGAGTTCCATGTTTTCGTAGATCGAAATAGCCTTTAAAATGTGTTCGAAAGGAACACGAACGGAGGCTGTCTGATCGGAAACTTGTCTTAAAGCTTCAAGTGAAGGAACTCCGAAGTAGTAGTAAAGGATGTCATTGATGTCTTTCTTTAATATTGCCGATGCATAAGCGGCTTTTTTGTAATAGTAGTAGTACATTTCATCAGAAAAATCAGTAAATGCCTGATCTTGAAGATTTTCGATCCTAAAGTTCTTAATGAGATGATCAACGATCTGGTCGTTGTAGGATTTTTCTGTGAGAGCGTCAAGAACTGCTTCCTTGTAAGCAGCCACATTTTCATAATTCAGGTTTTCTTTTACAAATTCATCTGTAAGTTCGGGAAGCCTGTTTTCAAGAATGAAATTCACAGTAACTTTAAAATGTGCTTCTTTTCCGCGAAGTTCTTCAGACTGATAATTTTCGGGGAAAGTAACGACAACGTCTACAACATCATCGACTTTCGCGCCGACCAGCTGATCTTCGAATCCGTTAATAAATTTTCCGGAGCCGAGAACCAGTTCATATCCCATGCCACTTTCGTAAGAACCTCCGGCAAAGGGAACACCGTCAACAGTTCCAACAAAGTAGATGAGGACAGTGTCTCCGAGTTGTGCAGGCCTCTCAACTTCGATCTCCTCAGAATAATTGGAAAGATCTTCATTGATACGTTCAGCCAAAGCTTCATCTGTTACCGGCTCCAACTTAATGCCCTTGTAATCGGAAAGAAAAACGATGGTGTTGCTCTTTTCATCAGTGACGATCAAAGGAATGGGTGAAGGTGTGGGGGTGGGGGTATCCGTCGCTGTAGGCGTGGGAGTGTTTGTGGGCGTTGAGGTTGCAGTGACCTCCACCGGAGTATCCGGTACCTGTTCAGGCTCTTTCGATCCGGAGCAGGAGGAAAAAGCAGCTATCATTGAAAACAATGCAATGCTCAGAACAAATTTCTTTTTCATTGTAATTCCTTATCTTTCTTATAATATTTCAAAAGAGAAGCAATCAAACTCAGCGATATTTTCTCTTTTAATGGCTGTAAAACAAAAGTAAACGGCATGTTTTCCGTGAAACTTTTTTGTTAGTGGAACAACAAACTCAGAAAATCCGTTTGTTTTGGGAATTTCTGAAAGTCCGACAATCTCTCCGTCATATGAATCCATTATAACTTTTAACGAAACATCGGTCAATGCATTTATACGGACCGAAACATCGGAAGGAGACCGGTCACCGAAATTCAGGTATCTGAACCCGATTGTTGTTCCTGATGAAATGTTGACTATCGGGGAAGAGATC
>JAILNG010000205.1 GCA_024691875.1 Lachnospiraceae bacterium
AAGGGCTCCTTTATGCAGATTTTGGGTTTAGGCACTTAAAAATCTACACATTTTGGAGCCCTTTTTCAACTCTATGTGTTTACGAATAAAATTTTACGCTAGCTTTAATGATGGTCCTGCGAGAAAAGAGGATAAATGAAACATGTAAAAGAGGCTCAACACCGTCAAAAAACAGCCTTGGAGCACCTGAATTCTGTTATTACAGCAACTGTATCACACATATCTGATTTCACTAAACACCCTGGTGATTTTACCCGTGACCGTAAGCTTAATGCGTCCACAACTATCAAAGTTACCCTGAACATGGAAGGACAGTCGCTCAATACCGAGATGATACACGCCTTTCCTGATATGAATGACCGTATGACTACTTCTGCTTATGAACAGCAGAAAGCCAAACTGTCACCTGAACTGTTTATGCATCTGTTCCGCGAATACAATCAAACCCCGTACAGACACAATCTGTATAACGGTAAGTACGAACTATTCGCTACTGATGGTTCTGATTTCAATATACCATATCAATCTAAATCCAAATATGCCATGAAAGCACCTACGGGCAGACCGAAAAAGAACGGTGAACCCGTCAAACCTTTCAGTCAATTACACGGCAATCTGCTCTTTAATATCACCGACAGGACATATCAGGATGTGGTGATACAGCCGAAGGCTGCCTGCGACGAGCGTGGTGCTGCCATAGAGATGTTCGAGCGTCTGAATCCTACACATCCGTATATTATCCTTATGGACAGAGGATATGACGGATTTAATATGATTGAACATTGTAACCGTCTAAATGGTGACGGATACTATGTAATCCGTACCAAAACAGGTGCAGGTGGTATCAAAGAGATTTCCGAGCTTCCCGACAAAGAATGTGATGTTGAAATGACCTTCAGGGTAACTACATCTAATCATTATTACAACACGCATCCTGAAGAAAAATTGCATTTAGTAAAGCATATCAATCATACATATAAGAAATATCATTCTCCGAACACGAAGAATCAGCGTTGGGATTTCAAACAGTTTGAGAATGTAAAGTGCCGTGTTGTGAAATTCCAGATTAACGACCCCGAATCGGGTAAACAGGTTTGGGAAGTGCTTGTCACCAATCTGAACAGATTTGAGTTTCCTATCAAGAAGATGAAAGAATTGTATCACATCATATGGGATATAGAAACTTCTTTCCGTGAACTGAAATATGCTCTTGGAGCAGTACAGTTTCATAGCCGTAAAGATGATTTCGTGGAGATGGAACTTATCGCGCATCTGATCATGTTTAATGTAGTGAGCAGAACAATAAATGCCGTACCGGTACCACAGTCTACCAGGCAGAAACATAAACGTGTAGTATCGTTCAAGGATGAAGTAACGCTTGTAAGAAAGTACTTCAGATTACATGCTTATGAGCCGCCTGCCCGTATCTATGCCGAACTGTTAGGTTACACCCGACCTGCTGTGAGTGGTAGGGCTGACAAGCGTAATATGAAGCCCAAATCAGCAGTTTGGTTCGTATATCGTGTGGCATAAGCCTTATAAACCTAATAAACCTTTATTTTAGGTCGGCTGAATAAATCCGACTCTAAAACTATGCTTTGATACGGCAAAATAAAAAGACCTACCGACAGATTATCTCTGCTGATAGGTCTTTGTGTTTGTTTAGAGCCGTCTTAACTGAATAGGTTTTTCAGTTTCCAATGCCGATTTCGGTAGTCAAGATGTTGGAACGGTCTTAACTAATTAGCATTGCTCGCGAGAGAGCGTCTCCTTTTTTATTTTCCTATTCTTTTGTGCCAGTTCTGAAGAGATTCTACGTTTCCTTCTTCTCTATGCTTCTTAACATATAAGATGCCCTCCGCGGTAGCACGTCCTGCTGCCATAGTGGTCATGTAAGGGATCTTGTTCTTTATGGCTGCCTTACGGATGTAGGAATCATCATCGGCAGATTCTTTTCCCGAAGGGGTGTTGAGGATCAGGTTGATCTCTCCGTTAGTGATGGCATCAATGATGTTGGGACGGCCTTCACGGAGCTTGTTGATCCTCTCGCACTTAATACCGGCTTCCTGCAGTTTGTCAGCTGTTCCGCCGGTGGCAAGGATCTTGAAACCAGCTTCTTCGAAAGTCTTTCCTATGTCTATGAGTTCGTTCTTGCTCTTGCGGTTTACAGAGATGAGAACGGTTCCTTCCATGGGAAGTCTTGTTTGTGTGGCTTCCTGTGCCTTTACAAAGGCTTCTCCGAAATGCTCTGAAATTCCAAGTACCTCACCTGTTGAACGCATCTCAGGTCCGAGAAGGGGATCCACTTCAGGGAACATATTGAAGGGGAATACAGCTTCCTTTACACCGTAGTAAGGGATGTTCTCATGCTTGAGACCGGGAACGGGTGATGTATGGCCTGTGAGTTCCATGGTAGCGATCTCTGTTGCAAGAGGTACCATACGGATGTTGCAAACCTTGGAAACAAGAGGTACCGTACGGGATGCTCTGGGATTTGCTTCGATAACGAAAACCTTTCCGTTCTCGATGGCATACTGGATGTTCATGAGGCCCTTAACATGCATCTCTTCCGCGATCTTCTTGGTGTAACACTCAATGGTCTTAAGATTCTCTTCGCTGATGTGGAGCGAAGGGATGATGCAGGCAGAGTCGCCGGAGTGTATGCCCGCAAGCTCGATGTGTTCCATTACCGCAGGCATGAATGCATGAGTGCCGTCGGAAATGGCATCTGCTTCACACTCTGTTGCATGATTCAGGAAACGGTCGATGAGAATGGGTCTGTCGGGTGTAACACCGATGGCCGCATTCATATAGCCTGTCATGGCTTCATCATCGTAAACCACTTCCATTCCGCGTCCGCCAAGTACGAAGGAAGGACGCACCATTACGGGATAGCCGATCTTGTTGGCAACAGCCTTTGCTTCGTCAACGGTAACAGCCATACCTGATTCGGGCATGGGGATGCCAAGCTTGTCCATCATTGCGCGGAAAAGATCTCTGTCTTCAGCCATATCGATGACTGCAGGGGATGTGCCCAGGATCTTGACGCCGTTCTTCTCAAGATCCGCAGCAAGGTTCAGAGGTGTCTGTCCGCCGAACTGAGCGATGACGCCTACGGGTTTCTCCTTGTTGTAGATGCTGAGCACGTCTTCAAGAGTAAGAGGCTCGAAGTAAAGCTTGTCGGAAGTGTCGTAATCTGTGGAAACCGTCTCGGGGTTGCAGTTAACGATGATGGTCTCAAAGCCCAGCTTTCTGAGAGCCTGTGCCGCATGTACGCAGCAGTAATCGAATTCGATACCCTGGCCTATCCTGTTGGGGCCGCCGCCAAGGATCATGACCTTCTGTCTGTCGGTCTTAATGGGGTTCTTGTCGCTGCCGTTGTATGTTGAATAGTAGTAAGCGGAATCCTGTGTACCGGATACATGAACGCCTTCCCAGTTTTCAACCACACCGAGAGCTGTTCTTCTGTTTCTGATCTCATCTTCCGTAAGACCTGTGATCTTTGCAAGATAACGATCGGAGAAACCGTTCTTCTTTGCTGCGGTAAGGTCGGCATCCTTGAGATCCTTTCCTTCCTTAGCGAGCTTCTCTTCCTCTTCCACAAGTTCCTTCATCTGCTCAAGGAAGTAGGTCTTTACGTAGGTAAGTTTATTGATCTCTTCTACCGTTGCTCCCTTGCGGAGTGCTTCGTAGATGAGGAAATATCTTTCTGAATTGGGGTTAACAAGCTTTGCAAGGAGTTCATCCTTTGTGAGGCTGTTGAAGTTCTTTGCATAGCCAAGACCGTAACGACCTGTCTCAAGGGATCTTACTGCCTTCTGGAAAGCCTCCTTGAAGGTCTTACCGATGCTCATTACTTCGCCTACGGCTCTCATCTGAGTGCCCAGCTTGTCTTCAACGCCCTTGAACTTTTCGAATGCCCAACGTGCAAATTTGATAACGATGTAATCACCGTCGGGTACATATTTATCAAGAGTTCCGTACTTTCCGCAGGGAATGTCGGAAAGGTTAAGTCCTGCCGCAAGCATTGCGGAAACAAGAGCAATGGGGAAACCTGTTGCCTTGGATGCAAGTGCGGAAGAACGGGATGTTCTGGGGTTGATCTCAATAACTACGATCCTGTCTGTCTTGGGATCGTGAGCGAACTGAACATTGGTTCCGCCGATAACCTGTACGGAATCAACGATCCTGTATGCCTGCTCCTGCATTCTCTTCTGAACTTCTTCGGAGATGGTGAGCATGGGAGCCGAGCAGAAGGAGTCACCTGTATGCACTCCGAGAGGATCGATGTTCTCGATGAAGCATACCGTGATCATCTTGCCTGTGGAATCTCTTACGATCTCAAGTTCAAGTTCTTCCCAGCCGAGGATGGACTCTTCAACAAGAACCTGTCCCACAAGGCTGGCCTGGATACCTCTTGCGCATACTGTCTTAAGTTCTTCTTTGTTGTATACAAGACCGCCGCCTACGCCGCCCATGGTGAATGCAGGACGGAGAACTACAGGATAGCCCAGTTTGTCGGCAATTGCAAGAGCTTCGTCAACGGAGTAAGCAACTTCACTTCTTGCCATCTCCACGCCGATCTTGTTCATCTGCTTCTTAAATTCCACTCTGTCCTCACCGCGTTCAATGGCTTCCACCTGAACACCTATGACTTTAACGTTGTATTTATCGAGTATGCCCTTCTTAGACAGTTCATCGCAAAGATTGAGTCCCGACTGACCTCCGAGGTTGGGGAGCAATGCATCGGGGCGTTCCTTTGCAATGATCTGCTCCAGTCTTTCCGCATTGAGAGGCTCGATGTAAGTAACATCCGCTGTCTCAGGGTCTGTCATGATGGTTGCGGGATTGGAGTTTACGAGAACGATCTCGTATCCCAGTTTTCTCAGTGCCTTGCAGGCCTGAGTTCCCGAGTAATCGAATTCGCAGGCCTGACCGATGATGATGGGGCCGGAACCGATGATCAATACTTTCTTAATGTCTGTACGTTTTGGCATGTTTTTTTACCTCCGTGGATGATCGCGTGCTGCCTCGCGATCTCATAAAAAGTATGATGTGCATCAACACTCTATCTGATCAAATCACCCTATTTAAATATATTTTTTTTCTTTTGTCAAACCATATATTCAATGAACCGTCTGTTCCCTTAACCACTCCGCTTTTTGTTGCCGGTTTCGTCTTCGTAATATAATTTGAATGAGAATATCCGCTTGTGGTACCATATTTCACATAATACCACTTCCCGGAGGTTTTGTCCGGATATACAGTTACGCTTTTGCCCTCCGGGATTTTGCCGATCATGTTTCCGCTCGCCGGTTTGCTGTTGATCGCCAGCGTACCGTCAGTACCAATTACATAGCCCGTCCAGGTATTGACCGGTGCCGGAGTCGGGGTCGGTTTTGGTGTCGGCTTGGGTGTCGGTGCCGCGGTCGGCTTCGGAGTCGGCGCCGGGGTCGACACTGCCGGAGAAGAAGACGTACCTGTGCCTGAGGAGTTATTATTGAGTGCTGCCGCGATCTCCTGCTCTGCCTGCGCAAACGTATTCCACTGAATCCTGACCGGAACA
>JAILNG010000093.1 GCA_024691875.1 Lachnospiraceae bacterium
TTGAAGCCTTCCATGTTAAGTCCTGAGTAATGAACGAAAACGTCCTTGCCTTCTTCATCAGAGATGAAGCCATAGCCCTTTTGGTTGTTAAACCACTTAACAGTACCCTTATGCATTTCTGAAATCCTCCAAAAAAATAAATAAATCTGTAAGGACACAATTGCCCTACAGTCAGTAATAATAGCATTTAAAGGCAAAAATGTCAAACAAATCTTTCAGTTAAATATATAAAGGTTTAATCGTAGTTACCGCTTCGCTCCATCGCTCGTGTAGAGTGGCGGGGTTACTGCTGCGCAGATTATATGACAACGGGGAGGACCGCTGCGAAGCAGGGGAGGGACCCCGTTGTATACAACATGTTAAAGCTTTGAAAGCAAGCTTTGATAGCTTTAACACGTTGTATATATGTGAAAAGTAACAATAATAAATCAATTTTAAATTGAAAAAATGCTTGACTTTCAAATTTAAATTGATATAATAGGGTTAAAGTCAAATAATAATTGATTTCAAACGGAGTCTTATGGAAAAGATCGGTTCGACAATAGCAAAAAAAAGAAAAGAAGCAAAGCTCTCTCAGGGAGAGCTGGCCGAAGAACTCAAAGCATTCGGCTTTGCACCGTCGGCTGCGTCCATAAGTTCCTGGGAAAAGGATGTCAGCGTACCAAATGCTTTACAGTTTATGGCAGTTTGCAAAGTCCTTAAGATCGACAACATCCTCGGAGAATTTGAAAACGCTCCCGATGCGGTAAATGATGTTTTCAACGGGCTGAATGAGGAAGGAAGAAAAAGAGCAAAAGAGTACATTTCGCTCCTGCTTCTTTCAAAAGAGTTCACAGAAGCAAAACCTGTTGTTACAAATATTACAGAAGAGACTGTTTCTGCCGGGCGTGATAAAAAGAGGATCGATGCGAAAAAGGCATCAATGGATGATTCTAAAAGAATTTCGAAGAGTGTTTCGGAAGATATCTCCAAAGGCGTTACAAGGATCCTTAAGCTTTATAATCTTCCTGCTTCCGCAGGTACAGGTGAGTTTCTGGACGGAGAAGATTATACGGAGGTTGAGGTTGGACCGGAAGTTTCCATGGCGGCAGACTTCGGTATCAGGATTAAAGGTAACAGTATGGAGCCCAGATACGTAAACGGTCAGACGGTTTGGATCAAAAGGTGTGAGAATCTGCAGAACGGTGAGATCGGGATCTTCTTTCTTAACGGAAATGCTTACTGTAAAAAACTTCAAAAATCAGAAAACGGCTTGAGCCTCATCTCGTTGAATCCGGATTACGATACCATTACAGTTACGGAAGAGGACGAGATTTCGGTTTTTGGAAAGGTTTTAAACTGATTTTAAGTTATGTCTTGCAACATTAACTGCAAGTTTGAAACCTTAGTTGTATAGAAAACTTTGCAGTTGAAAATTCATTTAATGGTTTAAGTCATGTAAGTGGTGTGGAGAAATTTCCACACACCATGATGTAATATAGAGTTGTAAAAAAACAAAGCCACGCGGTGAGGCATGATACAAAGTTCAAAACGAATCAAAACCTCAAACAAGGTTTAACACAAGTTCAAAACAAATCAAAACCTCAAACAAGGCTTAACACAAGTTCAAAACAAATCAAAACTTCAAACAGGGCAGAACACAAGTTCAAAATGTGTAAGGCCTTAAGCAGGAAAAGGAGACGACCATGACACAGACAGTCAGCTTATACGATGCAGCTTATACCGAAGGATACAATGCAGCTCTCAGAGAAATGGGAAGAACCAAGCGTTCTGCTTCTCATATTAAAGAATACAAGCCTGAAGAAAGCAAGCAGGCAAAGAATGAGAGACTCAGCTATCTGCTTAAGCAGAAGTTTGCGGGAGTTGTCCTTCTGGCAGCATCTGTTGCAGGACTTGTTGCAACAGAGGGAGATTTTGCGGTTGCGCTGTTTACAATCCCTTTGGGTGCGCTTATCTTGCTCACAAATAAGAGGATCTTCAAGTAAATGACTCTCAGTAAATGACTTTCGGTAAATGACTCTCAGTAAATCATATTTATGTAATTCTAATCTATATATAACACGCCCGGGTAAGAAATCCCTTTTCTCTATAGGCGGTGGAATGTATTTGCTCCCAAGATCGCCCGGATCTTTCGACACGAACAATCTGTTAATTTGTTAACAGATTGTTCATTTTTATAACATACTTTTTTCAAATTAGGCGTGTATAATGTCCCGCGGTGAAAAGATCACCGCAATTAAATAGCTTACAAGATTTTTTTCATAAATCAAGCCCATCAGTTATTCCCTCCCCATTCTGATGGGCTTCTCCTCTTTTTAGGGGTAATTTCTTTATATATTATTCTTAAAAGTTCACCCTTTTTGATTTTTACCTAATGTGATATTATTTACACGGAGGTAGTTTAATGAATTTAATGTATCTAAAATACGCAGTAGAAGTGGCAGCCTGCGGCTCCATTAACAAAGCTGCCGAAAAGCTTTACATGGATCAGCCGAATCTGAGCCGTGGGATCAAGGAATTGGAATCATCTTTGGGAGTCACGATCTTTGAGCGTTCGTCAAAAGGAATGAAGGTCACTCTTGAGGGAGAACAGTTCCTTAAATATGCCGACAGCATTTTAAAACAGGTTGATACTCTTGAGAACATGTTCATAAAAGGGTATGAAGAGAAGAAGAAGTTTTCTGTTTCCGTTCCCAGAGCAAGCTACATCTGTGAAGCTTTTGCTGCATTCTCAAAGAAATTTGCCGATGAAGATGAATTTGAAATTTTTTATAAGGAAACAAATGCTTTAAGAGCAATAAAAAATGTTCTGGAACAGAACTACCGCCTGGGCATTGTGAGATATGCGGAGCAATTCGATAAGTACTATAAGGATATGCTTGAGAGCAAGGGCTTAACTTATGAATTGGTCACCAAATTCAAATATAACATTATTATGAGCGAGAAATCTCCTTTGGCAGATTTACCGGAGATCGGTTTTTCGGACCTTAAAAATCACGTGGAGATCGCTCATGCAGATCCCTATGTTCCTTCTTTGGCTTTGTCGGAAGTGAAAAAAGAGGAATTGCCGGACATGAACAAAAGGATCTTTGTTTTTGAAAGAGCCAGTCAGTTTGAACTCTTGAACGAGAACACGGACACGTTTATGTGGGTTTCTTCGATCCCTAAGAAATTGCTTAAAAGATACGGGCTTGTTCAGAGAGAATGTGCGGAAAATAACAAGATCTATAAGGATGTTATCATATATAAGAAAGATTACAAGCTTTCTGAACTTGACAAAGCCTTTATTACAGAGCTTTGCAGGGTTAAAAGAGAAAATTTCGAGTAAGAAAAACCGGTTATATAAAAAATCACATAGCAGCAAAAAAAGAAGGCGAAAAAAGTGGATTTTTGGCCTTCTTTTTATATGCCCGATCTTCGCAAGCCAGTATTTCGGGGACCTTTACGGGGTATATCGATAAATACATTATCGATATGTGAAATTGACAATTCCTTAACAAACTTTTTGGGGTTATAGTATGCTACGAAAAATGAAAAAATAAAATACTGAGTAAAAGGGGACATGAAAACACAAGCTATAAGGAGGTGACAGGATTGATATCGAAAGCAACACTCGGAAGATTGCCGATCTACCTTAAATACTTAAGGAGCGTGAACGGATCGGTAACGGAGATTTCCGCAACAACGCTTTCACGTGGTCTGAATCTGGGCGAAGTACAAGTCAGAAAAGATCTGGCCGCGGTTTGCGGGAGCGGAAGACCGAAGATCGGTTACAAAACAAAGGAGCTGATCCAAAGCATAGAAAACATTCTTTCGGAAAAAGAACCGAAGGAAGCGGTGATCATCGGAGCGGGAAAGCTGGGTATGGCATTGCTTGATTACACGGGCTTTTCGGAATACGGATTAAGAGTAATAAAAGCATTCGACATCGATCCGACAAAATGCAATGAGGATGTTCTTCCTATGAATGAATTACATTCTTATTGCTTAATGCATCAGATTGAACTGGGTATTCTGGCGGTCAAGCCGGAATCGGCGCAGGAAGCGGTTAATGAGATGGTGAAGAGCGGGATAAGAGCTATATGGAGTTTTTCCTCTCAGACACCGGAAGTACCGCAGGGCGTCATCGTTCAGTATGAGAACCTGGCATTGTCACTTGCACATTTACATAATAGAATGAAAAACGAAGCAATATAAGGAGGTCCTTATGGAAAACAAGGAAAGACAAATCATTGACAACGTAGAGGCACTTGAGGCAACACTTGCCCGTGTCAAAGCCGCCCAGAAGATCTTTGCGACCTACACACAGGAGCAGGTGGACGAGATCTTTAAGGCAGCTGCGATCGCAGCTAACCAGGCACGTCTCCCTCTTGCTAAAATGGCAGTGGAAGAAACGGGAATGGGTATCGTTGAAGACAAGGTCATCAAGAACAATTACGCAGCAGAGTACATTTACAATGCATACAAGAACACAAAGACCTGCGGCGTGATCGAAGAGGACAAGGCATATGGTATCAAGAAAGTAGCTGAGCCCATTGGCGTCATCGCTGCCGTAATTCCTACAACAAACCCCACATCTACAGCAATCTTTAAGACACTCATTGCTCTTAAAACAAGAAATGCCATCATCATCAGTCCCCATCCCAGAGCAAAGGCTTCCACGATCGCCGCAGCTAAGATCGTGCTTGATGCGGCAGTAAAGGCAGGAGCTCCCGAGGGTATTATCGAGTGGATCGATGTTCCTTCTCTTGATATGACGAACCTTCTTATGAAGGAAGCAGATATCATCCTTGCAACAGGCGGCCCCGGAATGGTTAAGGCGGCTTACTCATCAGGAAAGCCCGCTCTCGGAGTCGGTGCGGGAAACACACCTGCGATCATCGATGAGACAGCAGATATCGTCCTGGCTGTAAACTCCATTATTCATTCAAAGACATTCGATAACGGAATGATCTGTGCTTCCGAGCAGTCCGTTATTGTTCATAAAAATGTTTATACTGCGGTAAAGACTGAGTTTGCCGACAGAGGATGCTACTTCCTTAATCCCGAAGAGATCGAAAAAGTTCGTAAGACGATCCTTATAAACGGTGCCTTAAATGCAAAGATCGTAGGTCAGAGAGCAGCAAAGATCGCAGAACTGGCAGGAGTAAAGGTTCCCGAAGGAACAAAGGTTCTGATCGGAGAGGTCGAGAGCGTTGACATCAGCGAAGAGTTTGCTCACGAAAAGCTTTCTCCCGTTCTTGCAATGTATAAGGCAGAAGATATTCAGGATGCATTCGGAAAGGCTGAACACCTGATCGCAGACGGTGGTTTCGGTCACACATCTTCCATTTATATTAATGTTCAGACAGAAAAAGAAAAGCTTGATGAGTTTGCGGCTCGAATGAAGACCTGCCGTATCCTTATCAACACACCTTCATCCCATGGCGGTATCGGAGATCTTTACAACTTCAAGCTGGCACCTTCGCTTACATTGGGTTGCGGATCATGGGGCGGAAACAGCGTTTCCGAAAACGTTGGTGTTAAGCACCTGATCAACATTAAGACCGTGGCTGAAAGGAGAGAAAATATGCTTTGGTTCCGTGCACCGGAAAAGGTTTACTTAAAGAAGGGATGCCTGCCTGTAGCTCTTGACGAATTGAAAAATGTAATGGGCAAGAAGAGAGCTTTCATTGTAACAGACTCCTTCCTTTACAATAATGGTTACACAAAGCCCATTGAGGATAAGCTTGATGAGATGGGCATCGTTCATGAGACATTCTTTGACGTAGCTCCCGATCCCACACTTGCATGTGCTCAGGCAGGAGCAGAGCTTATGCGTTCCTTTAAGCCCGACACGATCATAGCACTCGGCGGTGGATCCGCAATGGATGCAGGCAAGATCATGTGGGTACTTTATGAGCATCCCGAAGCAGACTTCATGGACATGGCAATGCGTTTCATCGATATCCGTAAGAGAGTCTACACCTTCCCCAAGATGGGAGAAAAGGCTTACTTTGTAGCAATCCCTACATCTGCGGGAACAGGCTCCGAGGTTACTCCTTTCGCAGTTATCACAGACCAGGAGAGCGGTATCAAGTATCCTCTTGCTGATTACCAGCTTTTGCCCAATATGGCTATCATCGACACAGATTTCCATATGAGCGCTCCCAGAGGCCTCACAGCAGCTTCAGGTATAGATGCTGTGTCTCACGCACTGGAAGCATATGCCTCCGTTATGGCAACTGCCTACACAGACGGCCTTGCAAAGCAGGCGTTGCAGGATATCTTTAAGTACCTTCCCAGAGCTTACGACAACGGACAGACAGATGTTGAGGCTCGTGAAAAGATGGCTAATGCAGCTACAATGGCAGGTATGGCTTTTGCAAACGCATTCCTCGGAGTTTGTCACTCCATGGCTCACAAGCTGGGTGCATTCCACCACATCGCACACGGTGTTGCAAACGCCCTCATGCTTGAGCAGGTTCTCCGCTTCAATGCTGCGGAAGCACCCGTAAAGATGGGTACATTCTCACAGTACGATCATCCTCACACACTTGCAAGATACGCAGAAGTTGCGGATGCTCTCGGACTTGGCGGAAACACAGATGCAGAGAAGCTTGAGAACCTCATTAAGGCTGTTAACGATCTTAAGGCAAGAGTCGGCATCAAGCCCACCATCAGAGATTATGTTCCCGATGAGAAGGACTTCCTTGACAGACTTGACGCAATGGTTGAGCAGGCATTTGACGACCAGTGCACAGGCGCTAACCCCAGATATCCTTTAATGAGCGAAATAAAGCAGATGTACCTGAATGCATATTATGGCGAGGCACAGTTCGAAGAGCCCGCAATGCCCAAGGCATCGGATTTTACAACAGAAGATGACGTTCACAATTTTAAACAGCCCTATCGCCGTGCGAAGAGCGGTTTGAAGAAGGCATAAGGAGGGAAAGATTATGAAACTTGACAGAATCATCGCAGTCAGAAACAACAAGACGGTTTACCGCGACGGAGAACTCTGCATGAAGGTCTTTGATGCGACCTATTCCAAGGCAGACGTTTTGAACGAAGCTTTGAATCAGGCAAGAGTTGAAGAGACCGGTCTCAACATCCCCAAGATCCATGAAGTTACGGTCCTTGACGGAAAGTGGACGATCATCACACAGTACGTTGAGGGAAAGACACTTGCTCAGCTTATGCAGGAAAATCCCGAGAAGAAGGATGAGTACCTTGAACTGTTCGTAAATCTTCAGATGGAAGTGCAGTCCAAGAGCTGCCCTCTTCTTACAAAACTTAAGGACAAGATGAATCGTAAGATCTCCATGACGGATTTCGATGCGACTACAAGATACGAATTGCTTACAAGACTTGACAGCATGCCCAAGCACAATAAGCTTTGCCATGGTGATTTCAACCCTTCAAACATCATCATTACAGCAGACGGAACACCTTACATCCTTGACTGGGCTCATGCCACTCAGGGTAACGCTTCCGCGGATGTGGCAAGAACTTACCTGCTCTTCTGGCTTAACGGAGACATCGAGGGAGCGGAGAAGTACCTGGATCTGTTCTGTGCAAAGAGCAAGACCGACAAGCAGTACATCCAGAAATGGATGCCCATCGTAGCAGCTTCCCAGTCCGTAAAAGGCAATGAGAAGGAGCGCGAGTTCCTTCACAGCTGGGTAAACGTAGTGGATTACGAATAAAGAAAAAGAAAGGGATCAATCATGAAAGTTACGGTTTGTATCGGTTCTTCCTGCCACATCAAAGGATCACGTCAGGTAGTTGAAGGCCTTCAGTATTACATCAATGAAGCTAAGCTCGGAGATAAAGTTGAACTGGGCGGAACATTCTGCATGGGCAAGTGCCAGATGGGCGTTTGCGTTACAGTTGATGACCAATTCTATTCTGTAACCCCCGAAACTGTAAAGGATTTCTTCGAGAAGGAAATTAAGGCAAAGGTAAAATAATGTTGTTTGTTGAGATTTGTGTCGGCAGTTCCTGTCATTTGAAGGGCGCACCCCGGATAGTGGAAATGCTGCAGGAAAAAATCGAAAAGAACAAATTGGAAGACGAGATCATCCTGACCGGGGCTTTTTGCTCCGGCAGGTGTAATCGTGTAGGAGTCACCATTTCCGTGGGAGATGAAGTTTATACAGGTATCACTCCGGAAAGCCTCGGAGAATTCTGGGAAAAAACCATCTTTCCCGCTGTTCTTAAAGCAAGGGAGGTATAGGCGTGTCAGAGTGTTTGACGCTTAAAAAATCCAATTGCAAAAATTGTTACAAATGTATCCGCCATTGCCCGGTAAAGGCCATTCGTTTTTCGGGCAATCAGGCGCACATCATAGGAAATGAATGTATTCTCTGCGGCCAGTGCTTTGTTGTTTGCCCTCAGAATGCAAAGCAGATCGTGGACGAGACGGAAAAAGTGAAAGTAATGATACAGTCAGGTGCACCTGTTTATGCAAGTGTTGCACCTTCTTTCATTGCCAATTACCCCGGATCAGGCATATCCTCCCTGAACAAAGCCTTAAAACAGCTTGGATTTGCGGGAGCCGAGGAAACCGCCATCGGTGCGTCCATTGTTAAGACGGAATACGAAAGAATGCTGCGTGAGGAAAACAGGGATGTTTTGATCTCATCCTGCTGTCACTCGGTAAATCTTCTTATTCAAAAGTATTTTCCCTCAATGCTGCCTTTTTTGGCAAATGTTCTTTCGCCTATGCAGGCACATTGTTCTCTCATAAAAGAGGCGCATCCCGATGCAAAGACTGTTTTCATCGGACCCTGCGTTTCAAAAAAGGATGAAGCACAGCACTACGAAGGCTTGGTAGACGCTGTTCTCACCTTTGAAGAATTGACCGAATGGCTCAAGGAGCAGAACATTACTCTTGAGCAGGATATGGATGGCAGCGAGAACAGTCGCGCACGTTTCTTCCCGACTACGGGGGGAATCCTTAAGACTATGGCTCAGGATCTGCCCGGATACACATACCTGGCCATCGACGGAACCGAGAACTGTATTGCAGCTCTTAAAGAATTGCAGCAGGGCAACATCCATAAATGCTTTATTGAAATGTCCGCATGTGTGGGAAGTTGTGTCGGCGGCCCTGTAATGGAAAAGTACAACAGGTCTCCGGTAGCGGATTACAAGGCTGTTTCAAACTACGCAGGTCATGAGGATTTTGACATAGCGCAGCCTGATGCAGGCAAGCTTAAAAAGCATTTTGAAGCTATTGAATTAAGAAACGGGCTTCCTTCCGAAAGCGAGATAGATGAGATCCTCAAGAAAATGGGAAAGAACCGTAAAGAGGATGAGCTGAACTGCGGTTCCTGCGGTTACAACACCTGCAGAGAAAAAGCTATTGCCATCTATCACGGAAAGGCCGACATTTCCATGTGCCTGCCTTATCTTAAAGAAAAAGCGGAAAGCTTCTCGGATGCAATCGTCAGCAACACTCCGAACGCTCTCATTGTTGTAAATGAGGCTCTGGAAGTGCAGCTGGTAAATCCTTCCGCCAGAAAGATACTTAACATCAGATACGCTTCCGACATTTTGGGAGATCAGCTGGTCAGAATTTTGGACCCCAAGCCTTTCATTAAAGTGCTGGAAAGCAGAAAGAGCCTAAAGAACTGCAGAACCTTCCTCGCTGAGTACAATCGCTACGTGGAGCAGTCGATCATTTATGATGCGACGTATCATATGCTTCTCTGCATCATGAGAGACGTAACGGAAGAGGAAAGGCAGAGGCAGAAGAGAGAAAATCAAAGGAATCAGACGGTTGAAACGGCCGATAAGGTTGTGGACAAGCAAATGCGCATCGTGCAGGAGATCGCCTCACTGCTCGGTGAAACGGCAGCTGAAACCAAGATCGCTCTGACCAAACTGAAAGAGAGCGTTTCCGATGAATGATCTTTGTGCCGACATCGGTTACCGAAGCATAAAGCACGTGGGCGAACAGCTCTGCGGTGACCATGTTGATGTGGTGGAAAGCGGCGAGAATTCCACCGTTGTGGTGTTGGCAGACGGCCTCGGCAGCGGGGTTAAGGCAAGCATATTGTCAACGCTTACAAGCAAGATAATCTCCACCATGATGGCAGAGGGCCTGTCCCTTTCCGATTGTGTGGAAACCATAGCGCAGACGCTCCCCATATGCTCGGTCAGGGGTGTTGCGTATTCTACTTTCACTATTTTGCACATTGTGGACAATAGTGAAATGGAACTGATACAGTATGATAATCCATTGACCATCCTGTTAAGGGACGGAAAAAATTATGATTATCCGATCACTGAAATGAACATTGGCGGAAAGCGGATCTACCATTCTCTGATAAAGCTTCGTGAGGACGACACTTTCATCGCCATGAGCGACGGCTGCCCTCACGCAGGCATAGGTATGGCGTACAACTTCGGATGGAAGCGGGAAGACATCGTGGGCTTCATGGAAGCGAATGTGGCGGGCGGTTACACTGCCAAAACTCTTTCCACCATTCTTCTGGATGAGGTGGACAGGCTTTACGGAAAACGCCCCGGAGATGATGCAACTGCTTGTGTGATCAAGATCCGTAAGCGAGTTCCCATGAACATACTTTTCGGACCTCCCAGAGATCACGACGACGGAAACCGCATGATGGCCCTTTTCTTTGCAAAGGAAGGCAAGCATATAATCTGCGGAGGCACCACTTCTTCCATAGCTGCCAAATACCTTGGTAAAAAAGTGGAAGCGGACCTCAATTTCAGCACTACAGACCTGCCGCCCATAGCAAAGATAGAAGGCGTAGACCTGGTGACCGAAGGAGTTATCACGGTTAACAGGGTTGTGGAATACGCCCATGATGCGATCGGAGAAAACAAGCAATATGAAAAGTGGAGCTTCGGACACGACGGAGCTTCGCTGATCAGTCGAATGTTATTTGAAGAAGCGACCGACATTAATTTTTACGTCGGGAGAGCGGTAAATCCGGCTCATCAGAATCCGGAACTGCCTATCAATTTCAATATTAAAATGAACCTGGTGGAAGACCTGTCGTCTTGTTTAAAGAAGATGGGAAAGCGCATCAAGGTGAGCTACTTCTGATACGAACAGCTCAGAAACAGCTCGATCAATACAGATTATAAAAAAGGAAAAACTATGAGAAAATTCGATACCAAAGTTCAGCACCTGAAATACAAAGTTTTGCGCGAGGTCGCAAAGCAGGCATGGGCCGATACTTTGCAGGAAAATCTCCTCGATATACCAAAGATCATCGTCCCCGGTAAGGTTCCCACCATGCGCTGCTGCGTCTACAAAGAGCGTGCCATTCTGGCGGAGCGTGTAAAGCTGGCCATGGGCGGAAACAAACAAAACCCCAACGTGATCGAAGTAATTGACATTGCGTGTGATGAGTGCCCCATGGGCGGATACGAAGTTACAAATGCCTGCAGAGGCTGTCTTGCCCACAGATGCGAAGATGTGTGCAAGTTCGGAGCGATCACCTTTGATGAGAACCACGTGGCTCACATCGACAAGACCAAGTGCCGCGAATGCGGACAGTGCTCCAAGGTTTGCCCCTACAGCGCGATCCACAATTATAAGCGTCCCTGCGAAACGGCATGCAAGGTTAAGGCCATTTCCATGGGTGATGAAAAGCAGGCCTGCATCGACAACAGCAAATGTATTTCCTGCGGAGCTTGCGTTTACGCTTGTCCCTTCGGCGCAATTACAGACAAGTCTTACATCCTGAACGTGATAGACATGCTCAAGGGAAGTCACGGAAACAGCGATTACAAGATTTATGCCATCGTAGCGCCCTCCATTTCCAGCCAGTTCAAGTACGCAAAGCTGGGACAGGTGATCACAGGCATACATTCCCTGGGCTTCCACACGGTGATCGAAGCGGCTCTCGGAGCTGACATGGTCGCACTTTCGGAAGCAAAGGAACTGGCAGAAAAAGGCTTCCTTACAAGCTCATGCTGCCCGGCCTTTGTGAGCTACATTGAAAAGAATTTCCCCGATCTCACACAGTTCATTTCTCACAACCTTTCGCCCATGGCAGCCATTGCCAAGTATATAAAGGATCATGAGAAGAATTGCAAGATCGTTTTTATAGGACCTTGCACAGCCAAAAAGGCTGAAGTACAAAAGGAAGAAGTGAAGCCCTACGTGGATGCGGTTATGACATTCGAAGAGCTTCAGGCCCTTTTTGACAGCAGGGAGATAGACATTACAACACTTGAAGAGGGTGTACTTGATAATGCTTCTTATTTCGGAAGGATCTTTGCCAGAAGCGGAGGATTGGCTGATGCGGTGGCAGAAGCCGTGAAAGAGCAGGGCCTGGAATTTGTTCTTCAGCCTTGTTCCTGTGACGGAATAGAACAGTGCAAGGTAGCACTTCTTCAGAAGAAAGCAGGAAGACTGCAGGCCAACTTTATAGAAGGCATGGCATGCGTGGGCGGATGTATCGGAGGCGCAGGATGTCTCACTCACGGAGAAAAAAATAAGGCCGAAGTTGACAAATACGGCAATGAAGCGTTGGAAAAGACTATTACCGATGCGGTTTCCGTGCTTAAATAAGATTATAAGTTCCTAAAATATGGATGTTGGTTTAAAAGAACGCGGCAGGTGACTGCCGCGTTCTTTTATATGTTTTCGATCTTAAATTTTATTTTGTTCCGTAGATCCTGTCGCCGGCATCTCCGAGACCGGGAACGATGTATCCGTTCTCATTCAGACACTTGTCAAGAGCGCCGATGTAGATGTTAACGTCGGGATGAGCAGCCTGAAGTCTTTCAACGCCTTCGGGAGCTGCGATAAGGCAAAGGAAACGGATCTTTTTGATGCCGCGCTTCTTAAGAAGAGTGATAGCTGCATCGGCGGAACCGCCTGTTGCAAGCATGGGGTCAACTACGAAAACGTCGCGTTCCGTAATGTCCTGGGGAAGTTTGCAGAAATATTCATGAGGCTCAAGAGTCTCTTCGTCTCTGTAAAGACCGATGTGTCCAACCTTTGCATTGGGTGTGAGCTGAAGTACACCTTCAGCCATCTGCATTCCGGCACGAAGAATGGGAACCACACACAATTTCTTTCCTGCGATCTCTTTGACAGTAGTCTTTGTGATGGGGGTCTCAACCTCTTTGTCGGCGAGAGGGAGATTGCGGCTTGCCTCATAATAAATGAGCATTGCCACTTCCGTTACGAGAGCACGAAATTCCTTGGTTGAAGTGTTCATATCTCTCATGATACCGATCTTGTGTTGGATGAGCGGATGATCCATAATGTAAGTTGTTGACATGTTTTTGCCTCCTGAGCTTTTATTCAATTCGCTTATATTTAACGGTTGATGCTCCAACGAGCCCACGATATTGTAACACCGCAAAAAGGGATTGGCAACCCCAAAAATTGTCGCGGAACATCAAAAAGGTTCCGTAACACAGACGGAACCTTGGATTAAAAAATTTATTTTTCAACTGAAAATTTGTAGATGGTTGCTGTTTCGTATTCCTGACCTGCCTTAAGAACGGAAGTCTTGAAATAAGGCTTTTCGTTGCATGCATCGGGGAAGAACTGAGTCTCAAGACAGAAGCCCTCACGCTTTTTGTAAACATAACCGCCCTTACCGGCTACTTTGCCGTCGATAAAGTTACCGACATAGAGCTGCATTCCGGGAAGATCCGTGAAAACTTCGAGCTTTCTTCCGGACTTTTTGCTGACAGCTTCGCAAACAAGTTCACAGTCCGTACCGGAATTGTTGAGACAGTAGTTGTGGTCATAACCGCCTGCCTGCTTTAAAGGAAGGTAGTCTGCTTCGATCCTGTCTCCGATCCTTGTGGACTTTCTGAAGTCCATGGGAGTGCCCTCAACCTCACGAAGTTCACCGGTGGGGATGAGTCTGTCATCGGTTGGAGTAAAGTGATCCGCATCTATCTTCATGAAGGTGTCGAGGATAGAACCTGAAGCCTGTCCGTCAAGGTTAAAGAAGGTGTGGTTGGTAAGGTTTACAACAGTATCCTTATCGGAAACTGCATGATACTCGATCACCAGTTCGTTCTCTTCTGTAAGAGAGTAAGAAACACTTACATCAAGGTTTCCGGGGAAACCCTGCTCCATATCGGGGCTGAGACGGGAGAATTCAACGGTAACTTCATCCTGATCTTCGAATACTTCGGACTCGTACATGAAATTGTTGTAGCCCTTGAATCCGCCGTGAAGGTTGTTGGGACCATCGTTCTTTTCAAGTTCGTATTTTGTTCCGTTTATTGTGAAAGAGGCGTTGGCAATACGGTTTCCGTTACGTCCGACGAATGCTCCGTAGTAGGTGCCGTTCTCATCGTAGCCCTTAACATCATCGTAACCGAGAGTGATGTCTTCTGTCTTTCCGTTCTTATCAGGGGTAAAAATGCTGACAACGGTAGCGCCGTAGTCGCAGAGTGTTACTTTCATTCCGTGGGAGTTTTCAAGAGTGAACAGCGTTGCTTCTTTGCCGTCCTTTGTTTTTCCGAATGCGGATTTCGTTACTTTCATATGATTTCCTCCAGTTTTGTTTGAGCCGTAAAGGCTGTATCTTTTTACATTATAGTCTTAAAACGAAAAAAATCCACTCAAATTTATCCTTTTTTATACTGATAGTTCTTGACATCATTATTAAAGATTGTTATATTCGAAAAAGCGGATTTTTGTAAGTTTTTCGGAGGCAATATGACGATCGGAGAAAGAATTTTCAAAATTCTGAAGGAAAAAAACATTAAGCAAAAGGATTTTTCACAAAAAACAGGGATCTCGGAAAGCACCATAAGTGATTGGAAGAGAAAACAGACAAATCCCACATCGGATAAGATCATGAAGATCTGTGAGGTGTTGGATGTGAGTCCCTACGAGCTTTTAACGGTAACAGATAATTCAAAATACGTTCAGGACAATAAGATCGTAGTGGAAAACGGGACAGATGAATACGCGGTGGTAAAGGCAATGAGAGAAATGGACATTTCCTCAAGGAACCGGGTTTTGGGTTACGCGGAAGCAATGTCTCAAAAATAAACTTTTGATGTAGTTATCATTATATAATTAAGGTTACGTGCAACAATAATCTTTAATACTTACAGGGAGTGTCAGCATGAAGAAAATCGTAGCATGGTTCAATTACAAGGCATCTTTGAGAACAAAGATCCTGCTTTCCATTACCGTTATCCAGGGTGTGATCTTAGCGTTCTTCGGCTTTTTTGTTTTCAGTGCTCAGGGCATAATCATTAAAAAAATGTCCGATTCCCCCGAGGAAATGACAAGATACTTAAACGAATTCAAACCCACAAGGGTGTCATACATCGTTGTGGCTATTGTTATGCTCATGATCTCTGTCAGCATATCTGATTTTCTTATCAGCGTGGTCATCAAAAGACTGAAAAGGCTCACCAGACAGGCAGACGGAGTGGCAATGGGAGACCTTGACGCTATCCCTAAGACCGAAGCCACCGATGAGATCGGTGTTGTAACAAACAGTATCAGTGTCATGGCCGACAACCTTAAGGAGAAAGCGGCTGCGGCAAGAGCGGCAGACTCCACCAAGACGGATTTCCTGGCAAGAATGTCCCATGACATCAGAACTCCTATGAATGCCATTCACGGAATGGTAGAGATCATTAAGAAAAATCCCGAGGACAACAGACGTGTCCGTGATTGCATCAGAAAGATCGACATCAGTTCCAGCCACCTTTTGGTTCTGATCGATGAGATCCTTGACATGTCGAAACTTGATAACGGTGACATTGAGATCACCAACGAGAGTTTTGACATCGGAGAAGTTTTGAGACAGAGTCTGGAATTTGCGGTAGGACAGGCCGAAGAGAGAGACATTTGCGTGTTCATGGACAGTTCGGACCTTACAGTTACCAAGGTTGTGGGTTGCGAGCTATACACGAGAAGGATCTTCACCAACCTGCTCAGCAATGCGATAAAATTCAACAAAGACAACGGAAATGTTACCATAGAAGTGAGTGAGGAAGTGATCGACAGAAAGAGAGTTGTCTACACTTTCAGCATCGAGGATTCCGGCATCGGAATGAGCAGAGAGTTTGTAAGCAATGCTTTTGAACCCTTTGCCCAGGAAAATTCGGGCGCGAGATCCGATTACACGGGAACAGGCCTCGGTCTTGCCATTGTTAAAAAGCTTGTGGAAGCCATGGGCGGCAGGATCGAGCTGAAGAGCGAGATCGGTGAAGGTTCCAGATTTACTTTTTCTATTCCTTTCGCTATCGATTGTAAGACCAACGAGAGTGAAGAGGAAAGAGCGGAGAACATAGGAACCGGAATTGCCGGCTCTCACATGCTTCTGGTTGAAGATAACGAATTAAATCTTGAAATAGCCAAGTTCATGCTGGAGGACAGAAATGTAGTGGTTGACACCGCGGTAAACGGACTTGAAGCCGTTCAGATCTTCGAAAAGTCAGCACCTTTTACTTACGATCTCATTCTTATGGACATTATGATGCCTGAACTGGATGGTATCGAGGCAACAAAGAGGATAAGGAACATGACGAGGGCAGATGCCAAGATCGTCCCGATAGTAGCTCTTTCCGCCAACACTTATGCAGAGGATATCAGGGTATCCAGAGAAGCAGGTATGGATGATCATCTTGCAAAGCCTATAGACGTAGAACGTCTCTATGAAGTAATTACAAGGCTTAAAAAGCTTTACGATGCGAAGAGGATCGAGAGACCTTATTCACAGCTTTTTACAGGCGATTCATTGAAGTAACATGCAAGTTACACGGCGGATTTTCCGCCGTGTTTTTTTCTTGTCAAAAAAATGTCTTTTTTTAAACAAACTGCGAAACCTAAGCGGAATTATTACGACTAATAGAGAAGAGACGAAAAATCATATAGGGGAAACGGAGGTAAATGCTTTGAGCGAGGAAACAAAAGCTCGAAAGAAAATGATCGAAGTTCGAAATCTGAAAAAGATCTATCGAATGGGTGAAGAAAAGATCAAGGCTGTGGACGATGTTTCGTTCGAAGTGCTGGACGGTGATTTCTGCTGCCTTATCGGTACTTCGGGATCCGGAAAATCAACCATCCTGAATCTTCTTGCGGGTATAGAAAAAGCGACTTCGGGAGACATCATCCTAAGAGGAAAAAACATAACCCGAATGTCGGAAGCAAGGCTTGCGGGATTCAGACAAAGCAGCCTGGGGTTTGTATTTCAATCATATAACCTGATAGGAACCATGACTGCACTTGAAAATGTGGAGCTTCCTTTAATCTTTAAGAGAGAGAAGAGGAAGGTAAGACGCAAAAAATCCGAAGAGATGCTTAAGAAGGTCGGCTTGGAAAAACGTATGGATCACAAGCCTTCCGAAATGAGCGGAGGTCAGCAGCAAAGAGTGGGTATTGCCCGTGCTTTTGTGGCAAAACCTAAGATCATATTTGCGGATGAACCCACAGGTAACCTGGACACCAAGACAACAGTGGAGGTTATGACACTTATAAAACAGATGGCAAAAGAAAACCATCAGACCATAGTAATGGTTACACACGATCCGACACTTACGGAATATGCGGATAAGGTCATAAGGATCTCGGACGGAAAAATAGTTGAAACAAAGATTAATCAGGCTGCGGATGCGGCTAATTAAATGAGGAGGCTCTTAATAATGAAATCAGCTTTAAGAAAGGCAGCGGCAGCCACACTTGCACTTCTTCTCTCAGTCAGTGCAACAATTGCCGGAAACAGCGGCGTTAAGGCATATGCAAACTCGATCAACGGATCGAATGCCGACTATGCACAATTTGACAGAGACAGGATCCAGCAGCCGGATTCGGCACTGGTTCTGATCTACGGTCCCGATGCCCTGATGGTGGAAGCGGGAGAAAGCTATCACATCACTCAGCGCTTTTTGCTTACGGAAGGTACAAGAAACTACACGGATCCCGTGTTTATCGGTAAATCCGATGACAACATGGTGGCTTTCAGCAAGATCGAAGTAAAGCCCTACGATCAGTATGCAATTTCAACCGATATTAAGCTTCGTTACAACATGGCGGTTGAAGTTAATTACGATATTACCGTAAGTGATCTTGCCAAGGTCGGAAAGATCAGCTTTGGCATCACGGCTTACGATTCAAAGCCCATCGGTTACGATGAGAACAAGAATGCATCCTATGCAAACACAGGCGCATTTAAGATCAGCCTTGATGTAGTGACTGCAAGCAGCGAGCCCTTGTTTGTACTTGAAAGCGATCCCAGATTCACAGCTAAGGCAGGAGAGTATTTTGAGATCCCCGTTCAGATGAAAAATGTGGGAGAGATGGATGCATATGATGTTTATGTAGCCATCGGAGGAAACAGCAATCTTATTTCAGCTGATGCTCCCATGAAGCAGAAAATGGGTTCCACTCCTCATGAAGGAACGATCAGCGCAACCTTTAAATTCCTTGTTGAAGCGGAAGCAAAGTCTTCAAGATTTAATCTTCCCATCACTGTAAGCTGCAGGGATTACTCCGGAGCAACTTACTCCGATTCCAGCTATTATGTTATCGTGGATCTTGTGGGAGTGGAAGAATTTACAAGAGCTTCCAACTTTATTGTAAAGAATGTTAAGCAGTCCCCCGAAAAGCCCAAGGGAGGCGAGAACGTAACTCTTACCTTTGATCTTGAGAACAACGGTGATACTGATTTCAGAAATATAAAGCTTTTACTCGGAAATGTTTCATCCTCAGCTTTTGAGCCCATTGATTCAAATCCTTATATTTTGGTAGGCGATCTTGACGGAAGAAAAACAAAGAAGATGAGTGTTACTTACAAGTGCGGTAACAACATCTCCGGCGGAACAAACGGACTTACTTTGAACTTTACTGCTCAGGACAAGCACGGTGCTGATATTGACGGCAGTGCGACAGTTTACGTTTTGAATGTTGTGGCAGGCAGAAGCGGTGACAGCAATACGGTTTCCAAGCCTAAGCTCATGGTTACGGATTTCTCCACGGATGTTGAAGAGATTCTTGCGGGAAGCAAGTTTGAGTACAGATTTAACATTAAGAATACAAACGAAGAAACTGTAGCAAGAAACATCAAAGTAAAGGTTACGAGCCAGAGCTTTTCTGTTACGGCCGGAAGTAACACATTTTTCGTGAGTGAGATCCTTCCCGGAGAAGAAAAGGAGATCTCCATCAACTTAAAGGCTTCTTCATCTCTTCAGACCGGAGCTTATCCCATCAATGTGGAGATGGAGTACGAATACGACGGTGAAACCAAGACTGAGAACGGAAACGGTGTAACTGCAAGCGACGAGATTCTTTTGCAGGTTAATGAACTTTTAAGAGCTCAGTGCGAAAACATCCAAGTGGGTGACTGGAACATGCCTACCGTTGGATCCACATGCCCGCTGACTTTTGAATTCTATAACATGGGCCGTTCAACTCTCAATAATGTTTATGTTACCGTTGAAGGTGATTTTGAACTTGCAACCGGTAATTCCCATTACATCGGTAATATAGGACCCGGTGCACCGGAGTTCGTTGAATGCACAGTGAGACCTTTGATCTCGGGAGATGCTGAATGCAGACTCATCATTCACATGGAAGATTCCAACGGTGAGGAAGTAACGAAGGAAAACAGCTCCGTCGTATTTATCAGTGATTCAAACGGCGGAGGCATCAACGGCGGAATGGATATCGGTATCATTGATTATCCTATCGACGGGGGAATGACAGATCCCGGAATGGTTCCCGAAGCAGGCGAGAAAGGCAAAAAGGTAAACGTTCCTCTTGTTGTCGGCGCAGTGGCAGCGGTTGTGATAATCGCAGTTGTTGTAGTCGTTGTTGTAAAAAAGAAAAAGAAGGCAGCCAAGGAAGAAGAGTTTGACGATTAAATGAGGGCTTTTATATGAATTTATGGGACTTATTAAAGATGGGTCTTCGTAATCTCTCCAGACGAAAAGCCCGAACGGCGCTGACTGTAGTGGGCGTGGTCATCGGTACTGTCTCTATCGTTTCAATGGTTTCCATCGGCATAGGCATCAATGAGACTTTCGAAAAAACCTACATGGAAAACGGTGCCATGACGGTCATTCAGATTCAGCAATACAGTTCGAATTTTGATGAAAACGGAAACTGGGCGGGAGAGACAAAACAGACACTGGACGATACGCTGATCGAGCAATTGCGCGGGATCGAGCATGTTAAGGCGATCGCGCCGATCATCGATCAAAACGGTCAGTTTAAGATCGGAAAGTACACTACTTACGTACAGCTTCGAGCCATCGGACGAGAGGCTTTCGGCGAATTCGGTTTTCCCGGATTGACCTACGGAACCTATCCAACCGAAACGGATAACAAAAAGATAGTAATAGCTAACGGTACGCTGCAGAATTTTTACTACAGTAACGGTAGAAAATACGAAGATAAAACAGTGGATCCCACTCAGGAAAAGATCACTTTTACTTTTCCCGAATGGAATTATCAAAAGAACCCAAGGAAAAAAGATTTTAAGATCGAAATGAATCCCGGCCTCGGAAACTTTGCCGTTATGGAAGAATCCGACAACTGGGAATACAACTCCACATGCTATGTGGATATGGATTTCTTTAAGGAGATCTGGAAACAATATGCCTCGACGCTGACAGTAGCCGACAGAAAGCGTGCTATGCAGGTGCTCGAGTCCTACTCCTCGATCTATGTGAATGTTGATAACATCGACAACGTGGTAGAGGTCCAGGAAGCTATTAAAGAACTGGGCTACGGTACATACAGCGATATGCAGTATCTGGAACCCTTGCAGCAGACTTCCAACATGATCCAGGTGGTGCTGGGTGCCATCGGTGCGCTGGCAATGCTGGTTTCGGCCATTAACATTGCAAATACGATGGTCATGTCCATTTACGAGCGAACAAGAGAGATCGGTATCATGAAGGTACTGGGATGTAAGGTGTATGACATCAGAAGACTTTTCCTTTATGAAGCGGCGCTGATCGGACTTATGGGCGGTATCATCGGTATCGTGCTCAGTTATCTGGTTTCGTTCTTTATAAACAAATACGGACAACCGATCTTTGCAGCCATCATGCAGACAAGTGCTGTTTATGATGTTGAAGGTGCAAAGTTCTCGGTGATCCCTTTCTGGCTTCCTTTTGCGGCTGCTATCTTCGGAATGTTTGTCGGCGTGGTATCGGGATACATTCCTGCCCGCAGGGCAACGAAGATCTCGGCTATAGAGGCCATGAAATCAAATCAATAACAAGTGCAACTTTTATACAATACAAAGGCAGGCGGAGAAGGAGTCTCCGCTTGTTTTTTTGAGCCTTGGACACCAAATAAAATAAAGTGGCACATTTGATGGCAATATGTTATAATATAAAGGACTTTGGAAATGATTTCCGGGAAGGGAAAATATGCAGGAAAGACGAGCACCGAAAAACATATTGATGAGAAAAGAATTCATCGATATCATAGGCAAAAGCAACATTTACAGATGCAGAGCGGGAGCTTTTGTACTCGGCATGTTTGCGGGCCTGGGCGTCATCCTTATGGGGACGCTTCAGCTTTCCGAGCAGAACATTTCTTTTATTGTGCCCGGTGCGATCTTTGCTCTTGTCTGTGCGATCTTTGGCATTGTTTTTCAGCTGATAGATCAGAATGAGGCGCGAGAATACTACACTCTTGTTCCTTACGTTTTCATTGCTTTCATGATCGGATACGGCACCTTCCTGTCGGTTGTGACCACAAAGTGTTTCGAAAGCATATGCTTTTATTACATTCTTGTGATCTTTTGTGCTTATACGGTTGTGTTCGGAAATGCGGCATACATCATTGTAATGCTGGCAGAACTTGTGGGGCTGGCTGTTATAATCTTTTTCTCTTACAGATACGGAAAGCCGTTGAACTACATCCAGTACATCTTTGTGGTGGCGGCTCATGTGTTCTCGTTCATTCTTTCGAGAGAGAGCGAACAGATGCGAACGGAGCTTGCAAGACAGGAGCTCATTGCAAAGAAAGAGGTTCGGCAGGCTGAGAGAGACCCGCTCACGGGACTTATTAACAGACGAGGACTTGAAAGAGCGACGAAAAAGATCTTCAGAATGTGCCAGGAGAGTAATGCCCTTGTGGGCATGATGATCCTTGACATCGATCACTTTAAAAAGTACAACGATGGATTCGGACATGTTCAGGGAGACCGTTGTCTTCAGATGGTTGCAAAATGCGTGGCGGATACTGTGGGGGAAAGAGGCTTTACTTCCAGGATCGGAGGGGAAGAGTTCTTGATCTTCATCTACGGAATGGACGCATCTTCCATTTACACTGTTGCGGAAGAAGTACGTTCGTCCGTCGAAGCGATGGGCATTCCTCATGCTACGGGCAAGAACGATGTGGTTACAGTCAGCATCGGAGTCTATATTTCGGAGCTGGATGAAAAAACCGGCTTTACGGACATCTACAACAAAGCGGACAAGTACCTGTATAAGGCAAAGCAGGGCGGAAGAAACAGAGTGGAATGCAACAGGAAACTCAAGGCAAGAATACCCTCTTCCGAAACAGGTGCGAAGTTCTAAAAAATTACAGATCGGAGTTAGTTTGAAATGGGTAAATACTTTGGTACCGACGGCTTCAGAGGTGAGGCAAATGTGGACCTCACGGTGGAACATGCATTTAAGGTCGGAAGGTTTTTGGGGTGCTACTACGGTAAGGAGCACAAGGCTAAGATCGTTATAGGAAAGGATACGAGACGATCAAGTTACATGTTTGAGTACTCGCTTGTTGCGGGACTCACTGCCGGAGGTGCAGATGTTTACCTTCTTCACGTAACCACGACACCCAGTGTGTCTTATGTTGTAAGAAGCGAGGATTTTGACTGCGGCATCATGATCACCGCAAGCCATAATCCTTTTTATGATAACGGTATTAAGATCATTAACGGCAGCGGCTTTAAGCTGGAAGCGGATGTAGAGGCGCTGATCGAGGAATACATTGATTCGGAGGATGACAACCTTCCTCTTGCAAAAAAAGAAGCCATCGGAAGAACGGTGGACTACGCTATGGGAAGAAACCGTTACATCGGTCATCTCATCTCACTTGCAACCAGATCCTTTGACGGAGTGAGAGTTGGACTGGATCTTTCCAACGGTTCGGCAACTACGGTTGCGAAAGGCGTGTTTGATGCTTTGGGAGCAAAGACTTATGTTTGCGCAAATGAACCTGATGGTTTGAACATCAACCTTAATTGTGGATCGACTCACATCGAAAATCTGCAGAAATTTGTTACCGAAAACAAATTGGACGTGGGTTTTGCTTACGACGGAGATGCTGACAGATGTATCTGCGTTGACGAAAAGGGCAATGTTCTGGACGGTGACAGGATCATGTATCTTTGCGCCGTTTATATGGCACAGCGCGGGGAACTTAACAACAATACGGTTGTTACCACTGTAATGTCCAATATGGGCCTGTATAAAGCTTTGGAGAAAAAGGGCATAAGATACGAGCAGACCAAAGTCGGAGACAAATACGTCTTTGAAAATATGATGAAGAACAATCATTCTTTGGGCGGTGAAAACTCCGGACACATCATCTTCTCCAAATACGCAAAAACGGGCGACGGCATTCTTACATCCATTAAGGTGATGGAAGTAATGCTGGAATCCAAATTACCTGTATCGGAGCTGTCAAAAGAAATGAAGACCTATCCTCAGGTTTTAAAGAATGTTCGCGTTAAGGACAAGAAGGCGGCAAGGGAAGACAAGCGCGTCGAAGAAGCGGTAAATGCGGCAGAAAAAGAACTTGCGGGAGAGGGCAGAGTGCTCCTGAGAGAATCCGGAACCGAACCGGTCATCAGAGTTATGGCGGAAGCCTCAAACATGCAGGTTTGCGAGAAAGTTGTTGATGATTTGATCGAAGTACTTGCAAAATGCGGTCATGTCTGCTAAAATGTTCTATTTGCAGACTGAAAATAGAAGACAGAATACAATAGAAGGCATCAGAAAAGGAGTATTTTTAAAATGGTTAAGATCGAGAACCTCGAGCAGAAGAACATGGTGAAGCTCATTATTACGGTAGCGGCTTCAGATTTCGAAAAGGCAATTGAAAAGGCTTATCAGAAGAACAAGAACAAGATTGAGATCCAGGGCTTCAGAAAGGGAAAAGCTCCCAGAAGCATTATTGAAAAGATGTACGGCAAGGGCGTATTTTACGAAGATGCCGCAAATGAGATCATCCCCGATGCATATGCAGATGCTGCAAAGGAATCCGGACTTGAGATCGTTTCCCGTCCCGGAATCGATATTGTAGAGCTTGAGGACGGTAAGGATTTTGTATTCTCCGCTGAAGTTGCGGTTAAGCCCGAAGCTGAGATCGGAAATTACAAGGGTATTGAAGTTGAAGCTGTTGACACAACAGTCTCCGATGATGAAGTTAACGCTGAGATCCTTAAGGCTCAGGAACAGAACAGCCGTATGGTAACAGTTGAAGACAGAGCTGTTGTTGACGGCGATATGGCTATTATCGACTACGAAGGATCTGTTGACGGAGTTCCGTTCGAAGGCGGTAAGGGAGAGAATCATGAGCTCGTTATCGGCTCTCATTCTTTCATTGACGGATTTGAAGATCAGATCATCGGACACAAGATCGGTGATGAATTTGATGTAAATGTTACATTCCCCACAGAATATCATGCTCCCAACCTTGCAGGCAAGCCTGCAGTGTTCAAGACAAAGGTTAACGGCATCAAGAAGAAGGAACTTCCCGAGCTTGATGATGAGTTCGCTCAGGATGTTTCCGAGTTCGATACCTTTGACGAATACAAGGCTGATGTAAAGAAGAAACTGGAAGAGGATAAGGTTAAGGCTGCAAAGTCCGCTAAGGAAGATGCTGCAGTTGAAGCTATCATTGCAGATGCAAAGATGGACATCCCCGCTCCCATGATCGACACCCAGGCTGAGCAGATGTACGATGATTTCGTAAACAGAATGAGACAGCAGGGACTTACGCCCGAGATGTACTTCAAGTTTACAGGCCTTAACGAGGAGAAGCTTCTTGAGCAGATCCGTCCTCAGGCTGAAAAGAGGATCCAGAGCAGACTCGTTCTTGAGGCTGTTGCAAAGGCAGAAGGCTTCAAGGCAACCGACGAAGAGATCGATGAAGAGATCAAGAAGATGGCTGAACAGTATCAGATGGAAGTTGACAAGCTTAAAGAGCTTATCACAGACACTGAGAAGAAGACCATTGCTGAAGATATCTGTGTAACAAAGGCTGTAGATCTCATTTCCTCAACACTTGTTGAGAAGAAGGCAGCAAAGAAGGCTGCAGCAAAGAAGACAGCTGCAAAGAAGGAAACAGAAAGCACAGAAGCAGATGCAGAAGCTACCGAAAAGAAAGCTCCCGCAAAGAAGACAACAACAAAGAAGGCTGCTCCCAAGAAGACTGAGGAGTAAGCATTTCCAGGAAAGGACAATGTATGAGCTTAGTACCGTATGTCGTAGAACAAACAAGTAAGGGCGAACGCTCTTATGACATCTATTCCCGTCTTTTAAAGGACAGGATCATTTTCCTTGGCGAGGAAGTTAATGAAACAACCGCAAGCCTTGTGGTTGCACAGCTTCTTTTCCTTGAGGCGGAAGACCCCAAGAAGGACATTTCACTTTACATCAACTCACCCGGCGGTGTGATCACAGCCGGAATGGCAATTTATGACACAATGAATTTCATTAAGTGTGATGTTTCGACCATTTGCATCGGTATGGCTGCAAGCATGGCTTCATTTCTTCTTGCCGGAGGAACAAAGGGAAAGCGTTACATCCTTCCCAATGCAGAAGTTATGATCCATCAGCCCTCAGGCGGTGCACAGGGTCAGGCTACAGAGATCAACATTGCTGCTGAGCACATCCTTGCCATCAGAAAGAGACTTAATGAAATCCTTGCAGACAATACGGGAAGAACCGTAGAAGAGATCGCAAGGGACACAGAGCGTGATAATTTCATGACTGCCGAAGAAGCTGTCAGGTACGGAATTGTCGATAAGATTGTTACAAACAGATAGTTTACGGAGGTCACGTGGCTAAATCACAGGATAATGTACGCTGCGCCTTTTGCGGAAGGACAGCGGAAGACGGCGTCAGACTTTTTTCGGGTCTTGAGCCTAATGTATACATATGCACGGATTGCATCAATCTTTGCGCCGAGATCATGGATGACGAAGAAGATGATGATTCCGTGAGTGTTGAAAAAATGCGTGACGGAAAGCATGGAAGTTCGGACAAGGCCAGAGGCTGGGAGAACAGCATTAATCTTCTTAAGCCCAGAGAGATAAAGAAATTCCTTGATGATTACGTTATCGGTCAGGATGAGGCAAAAAAGGTCCTTTCCGTTGCAGTTTACAATCATTACAAGAAAATATTGTATGAAACAAAGTCTGATGTAGAACTTCAAAAGAGTAACATTTTGATGATCGGACCCACAGGTTCGGGAAAGACTTATCTGGCACAGACTTTGGCAAAGCTCTTAAATGTACCGTTTGCCATTGCGGATGCAACCACACTGACTGAAGCGGGATACGTGGGCGAGGACGTTGAAAACATCCTTTTAAAGCTCATTCAGGCAGCGGATTATGATGTGGAAAGAGCGGAATACGGAATCGTTTACATCGATGAGATCGATAAGATCACAAAGAAAGGCGAGAACGTGTCCATAACAAGAGATGTTTCGGGTGAAGGCGTTCAGCAGGCACTTTTGAAGATCCTGGAGGGTACGATAGCATCCGTTCCTCCTCAGGGCGGAAGAAAGCATCCCAATCAGGAATTTATCCGTATCGACACTACCAATATTCTTTTCATTTGCGGCGGTGCTTTTGACGGACTTGAGAACATCATCAAGCAGAGGATCGGAAAGAAAGCTATCGGATTCAATGCCGAGCTTTTGGACAATGATGAATACAACATCGGTGAACTTCTCAAAAAGAGCACACCCGAAGATCTTATGAAGTTTGGGCTTATACCCGAGTTCATCGGTCGTGTTCCGGTGAATGTGGCTTTGGACAAGCTGGATGAAAAGGCTCTTATCCGAATTCTCAACGAGCCCAAGAATGCTCTGGTCAAGCAGTACAGCGCGCTGTTCGAACTTGACGGCGTAGAACTGGAATTTGAGCATGATGCCCTTAAAGCTATTGCAAAGCAGGCTCTTGAGCTTAAGACCGGTGCAAGAGGTTTGAGATCTATTATTGAGAAGATCCTTCTTGAAACCATGTATGACATCCCTTCGGATACGTCGATCCTTAAGTGCATCGTTACGAAGGAAACGGTGGAAAAGGGTGAGAAGCCCATTTACGAAGTACGCCCCGAAAAGAAAAAGAAAAAAGTCGGAGCGTAAACAACTTTTAAAATATACCGTACGTTGACAATAGTTTAACGTGCGGTTTTTTCTTGTTTTGTTATGCCAAAAATGCTATTATAAGATTTAGCGTTCAAGGGCTTTTTGAAACGCAGGATTTTGATCTGACCGGGGTTTAATATGAACAGAAGAGGAAATGTTTCAGAAAAATCAATTTCAGAAATAATCAGCACTTCATTTAATAAGATCATGAGTCTTGTGATCGTTATCATTTCGATCATAAGCATGTTTGTACTTGTCACCGGACAGTACAGTGCTTGCACCAGAGATTTTGACGCCGCTGCGGGATTAGCTTCAGACAGAGTCTTCTGGGCATTGCAATCTTATAAGAATATAGTTCAGGATATCGGAGCCATTCCGGCACTTACCGATGACAATCTGCCTGTTGAAACCAAGGAAGAGATACTGAACGGCATTTGTGATCTTTATGGCCTTGTGAGATGCAAGATCATAGATGTCGACGGTTACTCGGAAATGGATGACGAACTCACTTTCAGAGGTGACAGAGAGTACTTCAAACAGGCGATGAAAGGCAAAACCTACATCCAGGAACCCGTTACATCAAGGACAGACGGGCAGCTCGCCATCATCGGATCGGCACCTCTTTGGAAAAACGGAGAGGTGGGAGGAGAAGTCGCCGGAGTTGTTTTTATTTCAATAAATCCCATGTTCCTTTATGACATTATTCACGGCGTTGACATCAGTAAAAACACCTTTGTGTACATAATCGACAGCAAGGGAGACACCGTCACTGCCAGTGACATGAAGCTTGTTTACAGTAAAAACAACAATATCAAGCGGAGTGAGACCGATCGCTCTCTTAAAGCGATCGCTGAAGCGGAAACAAAAATGCTGAACGGAGAAACAGGATCCGCAACAGTGAAATTAAACGGGCAGTACTACTACCTGAGCTATACACCCATCAAAGAAACGCCGGGATGGAGCATCGGGATCGGTTCGCCTTACAAGGACTACATCGACACGCCGTTGCTTCTTATGATCCTGATGGGAGAATGCCTTTTGATCTCAATCTTTATGGTAAAGCTCAAGTCCAAGAAGATCGCGGACGAGGTTGCGGAACCTGTAAGAAGAATGACTGAAAGCATAAAGAGAGTTGCAGAGTCGGGAAAAGAGATCAAGCCGGTTTACGGTGAAAATATAGATGAAGCTGACAGTCCGATTGAATTAAAGATAATTTCGGAAGCAATGGATTCCATTATGGACAGGCTGGACATGGCTACTTCAGACAACAGAGAATTCCTGGATTCTGCTGTGATCACGGATCTGGTCAGTATGGATATGCTTAAATACATCAACGGATACTACAAGACAGCTTTCGGAGTCAACGTTATTGTGGCGGATTCAAAGGGAACCGTACTTGTGGGACACACAGCCCACGGCCTGGTCGATGCGAATGCGCTCAGAGAAGACGAGAGCGCAAGCTTTATCATGCTGAATGACAGAGTAATTGGTTCCACGATCTTTAAGATCCCCGAAGACTGTATTTTGAACAAGAAGGATGCTCAGGCCCACGCGGTCTATGTTTCAAAGATACTTGAGATCGTTGCTTTCGGTAATTTCAGAAGAAGTCTGCAAAACCGAAATCAGATGAAGCATGCAAAGGAAGAACTTGAAAGAATGTCCGAGTACCATGCAGAGGTGGGGGAAGAAGCCAGAAGGATGGCAGCGGAAGGCGAGAGAGTCAAAAAAATGGGAAATCCGGATGCGGTCAGGGAATTTATGGGCAAGTTTATAAATTTCTGTTACGACATAGTTTCACGCACCGATGATTTCACCAATTACAATGACGGAAATTCCATTGCCATAATGATCCAGGAGTCTGTTTACAAAGTTGAGAAACTCGTTGAGGACCTTAAAAACGATCTGAACAGAATGCATCCTCTGCTTGCGGATAAGACTAACATGAGGATCATTACCGGAATGCCCGAAGCTTTGCTCGGTGATCCCATAAGGATCAGGAAACTTACGGAGAACCTGCTTATTGCTATGAGTGATGAAGATAATCCCAATGAAACAGGCATATTCTTCGAGAGCAAAAAGAACTCATATGCCTCGTGTCTTTCAATCAGTATACACGGAAATCGTGCCTATACGGAAAAGGAGAGAAGGAGACTGAAGAGCATTTTAGAGGAAGATATAGAGGAATCAAGCGTTGTTGACAATGTAAATGCTTCCGAACTTAAACTTTTGAGCATTACAAGAGTGGTCAGACGAATGCATGGTTCCATTGCCGTTAACAAAGGCGGCGAAGGGGAGACTTGGTGTACAGTTGTAATTCCCCAGTTAGAGGTGAACCCCGATGATTAGTGACAGCATTAAGAGAATTGAAGAACTGCTGATTGAACTTGAACAGCAGAAAGAGAGTGAAAACAAAGCAAGAGAGCTTCGATTGGAACTGACCAACGTTTACGCAAAGATCAGATACGGAAACAGCGGTAAACGTGAGGGCAAGGCGATCATTGACAAGAACAATGTGGAAGAACTGTTTGATGAAGCTATAAAAAACGAAGAGTTTAAAGTCTTCTATCAACCGAAGGTTAATCTGAAAACCTATGAGCCAAACGGAGCGGAAGCACTTTGCCGTTGGATACACAACGATGTGATCATTCCTCCGGACGAATTCATTCCTATTTTGGAGCAGAGCTCAAAGATCGAGGTACTGGATTTTTATATGCTCGATCACATGTGCAGGGACATGCGCAAATGGCTGGATGAAGGAAAGAGAGTCGTACAGATCTCCGTAAATCTTTCAAGGATCAATGTCGGTCAGGAAAGATTGCTGGAGAGGATAATCGAAACGATAGACAAGTACAGTATCCCCCACTCTTACGTTCAGGTGGAGCTTACGGAAACGTCTACGGAATTGGGCTTTGATGAACTTAAGGACCTGGTTTTGGGACTCAGAGATGCAGGCGTCAGCACTGCGGTGGATGATTTCGGAACAGGCTACTCTTCTTTGAAATTGATCAGCGAATTGCCGTGGAACGTTCTGAAAGTAGACAAGAGCCTTCTCCATGAGGCGGAGAGAACCGGATCCAGCGAACATCTGATGCTTTGCCACATAATCAGCATGGTGAGAGATCTGGGCATGGAATGTGTGGTGGAGGGCGTGGAAACGCCTGAAGATGTGAAGCTCTTAAAGGACAACAACTGCTTTATGGCACAGGGCTACTACTTTGACCGCCCCATCAGCAGAGAGTACTTCGAACAGCTTTTAGACAGCTTTAATCAACAGAGAATTGCGAGATGAATTTTTTGGCCTTTGGAGGGTTGAGCTCTTCAAAGGCTTTTTTTGCCTTTTCTTCACTTGAAAAAAGTCCGAAAACGGCCGAACCGCTACCGGTCATCATGGAGACTTCAGCTCCGGCTTCTTTTAAAAGACGCTTTAATACATTGATCTCGGGGCACATCCTGACTGCGGCTTCTTCCATAAAATTACTGCAGGCAGAGAAAAAATCCCGGGTTCTTCCCGAAAGAAGTGCCGTTTCCATATAGTCCGTACTCGGATGCTCAGAGGAGTCTATAAACTCATCGGTGATCTCGTACATTTCCCTTGTTCCGAGAGAAACTTCAGGCTTCAGGATCACGCAGGGAACAGGACCCGGAAAGGGGAGAGGTGTAATGCGTTCGCCGATGCCTTCACAAAGCGCTGTTCCGCCAATGATACAAAAAGGAACGTCGGCTCCCAGCTTTGCCCCCATTTGGCAGAGCTTTTCTTCGGAGAGACCAAGGGACAGCATTTCGTTCAATGCCTTAAGCACAGTTGCTGCATCTGCACTTCCTCCTCCCATCCCCGCTCCGGCGGGAATGTTCTTTTCAACTTCAATGCTCACTTTCACGGGGGACTTCCCCATTTTTTCACTTTCGGTCAGCATCAGCGCAGCAGCTTTGTAAACCAGATTTGATTCATCCCATTTTACAGACGAAAAGTCTCCCGCATTTGAGCAGGAGACTTTAATTTCTTTTTTTTCAGAGGCTTCGGCAGAGACCGTGATCACGTCATGCAGGCATATGCTTTGCATAACGGAAGAAATGTCGTGGTAGCCGTCCTCTCGTTTTTTTATAACATCAAGTATAAGATTCAGCTTCGCATTGGCGTTAAATGACTTTATCATAAGCATCCTTTCAGATCATTCGCAAACATGCTCAATTCCGAGGTTGATGATGGAGCGGACATGGTCGTCTGCAAGAGAGTAGTAGATGGATTTACCGTCTCTTCTTGAAGTGACCAGTTTCCCGGTTTTTAAAAATTTCAACTGGTGGGAAACGGCGGACTGAGTCATGCTGAGTCTTTCCGAAATGTCGTTCACGCAAAGTTCACCTTCGAAAAGGGCATACAGGATCCTTATTCTTGTCGAGTCGCCAAAGTACTTAAAAAGTTCGGCGAGGTCATATAAAGTGTCTTCGGATGCATTTGATTCGTTCATTATTACGTCCCTTCAGCTCACAATTCTGTCCGAAGAGGAGCCGGTTTATTTTTGACGGATCCTTAATGCTCTCATGGCATTCAGAACCGCCAGTGCCATAACGCCAACGTCTGCAAAGATCGCAAGCCACATGCCTGTGAGACCTGTAGCTGTCAGGATCAGGCAAAGGAGCTTTACGCCGATGGCGAAGTAAATGTTTTCATGTGCAATGTGAAGTGTCTTGCGGGAAATTCGGATAGCAAGTGAGAGCTTGTCCGGATCGTCGTCCATGAGAACAACATCCGCTGCTTCGATGGCTGCATCACTTCCGAGGCCACCCATGGCAATGCCCACATCGGCTCTCGAGAGAACGGGGGCGTCATTGATGCCGTCTCCGACGAAGGCTACGGCTGCTCCGGGATTTGCCTTAAGAGCGATCAGTTCCTCCACTTTTTTAACCTTGTCTGCAGGCAGGAGTTCAGCATAGTAGCTTGAAATTCCGAGCTGCTTTGCAACACTGTCGGCTACAGGCTTTGCATCACCCGTAAGCATTACGGTGTCGCTGATACCGAGATGATTCAGATGGCTGATGGCATCTGCGGAAGTTTCTTTTATCACATCAGTGATCAGGATATGCCCTGCATATTTTCCGTTGACAGCAACGTGAACAACGGTTCCCGCATGATGGCAGGGGATGAAGGAAACGCCTACGCGCTTCATGAGCTTTTCATTACCGACAGCAACCCAAGGCTTTTCAAGGTCCTTGAAGGGGCCTTCCAGTTTGAGGCCGGCAACGATTCCGTTTCCGCCCACCTCGTCCACACTTTCGACGAGATTGCGGTCTATCGGCTTATTATATGCCTTTATGATGCTTTTTGCAATAGGATGGGAGGAAGCACTCTCGGCGTAAGCGGCAAGTTCAAGGAGCTTTTCCTCGGGCATTTCACTGTGGTGGATGCCCACTACCTCGAAGACACCCTTGGTCATGGTACCGGTCTTGTCAAACACTATTGTTCTCGCTTTTGCAAGTGCTTCTA
>JAILNG010000039.1 GCA_024691875.1 Lachnospiraceae bacterium
TGCTGATGTTCATGTCATTGGCTGTCTTTGTAGCGGGAATGTAGTAAACTTCAACATCTGTTCTCTCCACCTTCTTGTCGATAAGTGTTGAGTCGATGAAGATCTTACCTCCCGGAACCACTGTATCCTCAAACTTCTCAAGAGAAGGTGGAGAGAACAGATGTTGAAGTTTACTACATTCCCGCTACAAAGACAGCCAATGACATGAACATCAGCACGCTTGCAAACATGATCATCACAGGAAAGCTGATAAAGGAGATCCCCGGATTTGAAATGGATTCGGTTGATAAGGTGCTCGGAAAGATCATTTCCGCAAGACATCAGGACATGCTGGAGTTCAACAAGAAAGCCCTTGAAACAGGCTATAATATGTAATAAATAATTACCTTGCACAGAATGAAATGACTTTAACGCAGTGTAAGCAATCCCCGGCTTTTGAGCTGAGGAAGGGCTTACACTGTGTTACAATTTTAAGTGCAAATGGGGTAATAAAAAATAAAACGGAGGGATAAACATGAAGATCAATTTAAAGCTTACAAATGCACCCAAGGCAAAGCCCACAGATGAGTCCAAGCTTGGCTTCGGTGCTGTGTTCTCGGATCATATGCTTGTTCGTAAATGGACAGCGGAAAACGGCTGGGAGGATGCAGAGATCGTGCCTTACGCAGATTTCGTACTTTCACCTGCAGCTGCAGTTTTCCATTATGGTGCAGAAATTTTTGAAGGCCTCAAGGCATACAGAACAGCGGAAGGAAAGGTTCAGCTTTTCCGCCCCATCGAAAACGTTCGCAGAATGAACAACTCCGCAGAGCGTCTTTGCATGCCTCAGATGCCTGAAGAGGAGATGCTTGAGTGCATTAAGAAGATCGTTGAAGTTGAAAAGGATTGGGTACCTCATTCAGAGGGAACATCCCTTTACATCCGTCCTTTCCTTATCGGAACAGATCCCAAGCTCGGTGTTCACACCGTTCACCAGTGCACATTCTGCATCATTTGCTCCCCTTCCGGAAGCTACTATGCAGAAGGTCTTGCTCCCGTTAAGATCATGATCGAGGACGAGGATGTTCGTGCCGTAAGAGGCGGTACGGGCTATGCAAAGTGCGGCGGTAACTACGCTGCTTCCTACAGAGCAGGCGATAAGGCTGCCAAGAAGGGCTACTCCCAGGTTCTCTGGCTTGACGGCGTTGAGAGAAAGTACATTGAGGAAGTCGGCGCAATGAACGTAATGTTCAAGATCGACGGAGTTGTTGTTACTCCCGAACTTCTCGGTTCTGTACTTCCCGGAATTACCAGAAAGTCATGCATAGAGCTTCTCAAGGCTAAGGGCTACAAAGTAGAAGAGAGAAGAATCTCCGTGGATGAGCTTTTTGAAGCAGCTAAGAGCGGCAGACTCGAAGAGGCTTGGGGAACAGGAACAGCAGCAGTTGTTTCTCCCATCGGAGAGCTTATCTTCAAGGATAAGGAATATAAGATCAATAATTTTGAAATCGGCAAGACAACTCAGATGCTTTATGATACACTTACTTCCATACAGTGGGGTAAGGCTCCCGATGAGCACAATTGGATCGTAAAGATTGATTGATCCTTCCCACGATTTTAAATCGAAAGGAGCAGCTATGGAAGACGAATTAAAAGAACTCGCCGAAAGAATCCGGGCCCTTCGCGATGCTTGCGATTACACAGCTGAATATGTTGCGTCAGAGCTTGGGATCAGCACAGAGACTTACCTTGAATATGAAAAGTCAGCAGCAAACGTTCCCATCAGCGTGATCTATTCCCTGGCAAAGCTCTACCATGTAGACTTTTCCGAGATCATGACAGGTACAAGTGCAAAGCTTCGTACCTATCAGGTAGTTCGTAAGGGCGAAGGCCAGAACGCAGACAGATATCCGGGATACAAGTTCGAAAATCTCGCCTATCGTTTCACTAACAAAATTATGCAACCCTTCCTTGTAACACTTGATCCTTCGGACAAACCCGCGGATCTTGTAAGCCACAAGGGAGAGGAATTCAATCTCGTCATTTCGGGCAGTGTCGTCGTCGTCTTTGACGACCAGGAGATTATTTTAAACACAGGCGACAGCATTTATTTTAACCCGAACTACAAACACGGTCAGAAGTGCTACGGCGACAAGCCCGCAACCTTCCTTACAATGATCGCCGAGTAGTCGACATTGATTGGAGATTTTAAAATGTTAGAGAAATTTTTACCCAGAACCGAATTTGATTCCTACGAAGATTTTAAAAAGAACTATACAGTAAAAGCACCCGACAACTTTAACTTCGGCTTTGACGTTGTGGACGGATGGGCAAAGGAGAAACCCGACCTCAGATGCCTGCTTTGGATCGATGATGACGGACATGAGAAGAGTTTTACATTTTCTGAAATGTCCAAGCTTTCCAACAGAGCTGCAAATTACTTCAAGTCCTGCGGACTTAAAAAGGGAGATGTTGTTCTTCTCATTTTAAGAAGACGTTGGGAGTACTGGGTTTGCGCTACAGCTCTCATTAAGCTCGGAGTAGTCCTGATCCCCGCAACACTGCAGCTTACAAAGAAGGACATTGCCTATCGTTGTAATGCGGCAGGTGTTAAGATGATGGTCTGCGTTGATGATGAGTACGTTATCGGTCAGGTTGAACTGGCAAAACCGGAAATGCCCGGAGTTACAAAGTTTGCCCTGGTTGACAATGTTAAGAAGGACGGATGGATTGACTTCGACGAAGAATTCATGAAATGCTCCGATGTATTCGAAAGACCTACCGGAGAGGAAGCCACAAAGGGAACGGATGTAATGCAGCTTTACTTCACATCCGGAACCACAGGAATGCCCAAGATGGTTACCCACAATTACTTCCATCCTCTCGGACACATAGTTACCGCTAAATATTGGCAGCAGGTACAGGAAGGAAAGCTCCATATGAGCGTTTCCGATTCCGGCTGGGCAAAATTCGGCTGGGGAAAGATCTATGGCCAGTGGATCTGCGGTGCTACGGTTTTCTGTTATGATATGAAGAAATTCATACCCACGAGATTATTACAGGTTATGCAGGATTACAAGCTTACTACCTTCTGCGCACCGCCTACGATGTACAGATTTATGCTGCAGGAGGATGTTAAGGCTTACGATCTTTCAAGCATACAGAACTTTGCAACGGCAGGAGAACCTTTGAACCCCGAAGTTTACAACCGCTGGCTTGAACTTACCGGCGGAAAGATCCATACGGGCTTCGGCCAGTCCGAAGGCTCCGTTCTCTTTGCCGATTTCCCTTGGTTTGAACCCATTCCGGGTGCCATGGGAAAGCCTTCACCCATCTACGATATCAGGCTCATGGATGAGAACGGAAATGAGTGCGAGAGCGGTGAAGAAGGTGAAATTACGATCTGCGGAGTCAAAAAGAATCCGCCGGTCGGACTTTTCATCGGTTATTACAAAAATGAAGAGCAGACCAATGCGGCATTTCAGGGTGGAGATTACAACCTTAAAGATGTTGCATGGAAGGATAACGACGGTTACTACCGATTTGTGGGCAGACATGATGACGTTATCAAATGCTCAGGTTATCGTATCGGACCTTTTGAGGTCGAATCGGCCCTGATCGAACATCCGGCTGTTGTCGAGTGTGCGATCACCGCAGCTCCGGATCCCATCCGCGGACAGGTCGTTAAGGCGACAGTCGTTCTTGCAAAGGGCTACACACCTTCGGATGAGCTTGTTAAGGAATTGCAGAACCATGTTAAGCATGCTACCGCTCCTTACAAGTACCCCCGTATCGTTGAGTTCGTTGATGAACTTCCGAAAACACTCGGAGGAAAGATCAAGAGAGCGCAGATCCGTAATGAGGATGCAAACAAATAAAAACAGAGCTTCGAGGCTGTAAAGCTTCGAAGCTCCTTATTTTTTACTGTTTTACTTTTATAAATCCCGCGATGATGCTGGCGATGACCTGAGCGCCGACCACGTTTGGGTGAAGTCCGTCTTCCTGATAGAGGTTTTCAAGCTGCTCGATCGGCAGCAGGAGAAATTCTCTGTGCAGGTCGATAAAATAGGTCTTGTTTTCTTTTGCAAGATGCTTGATCATCGGCAGGAGCTTTGCAAGGTAACGCTCCTGGTGCTTTGGCCATATGCATTTCATTATCGGAATGGGAGTGACCAGAAAGATCTTTGCGTGTGGAACTGCCTTACGCACATCATCTATGATCGCCTGATAGGACGGAGTGAAAAACTCTTTTTGCTTGATCATATTAAAAAGAGGCTCTTTATTCTTGGTTTCCGGATCGTAGCCGTCGGAAGCGTCATTGGTGCCAAGCATGATGACGTAGATGTCTCCCTGAGCTGCGATGGCTTCCGTGTAACGGGGCTGCCGTGCATATGGTAAGCCCATGACTTCGCCGTCTATTTCATGATCTATGACGCAGGAACAGGTCACACCCTTGTTTATAACAGAGTAAGCCGATCCCAGATACTCATTCAGAGCTGTGGGATAGAAGATGGCGGAATCGTTGCCGAGACCGAACCCCTCAGTGATCGAATCACCCATACATACAATTTTTGTTACTTTTTTTGACACAGTGTTTCCCATGTCACACCCCCAAGAAAAATAGAATACGCAAGCCTTCTCACACCTTACGTAAAAAGAATTTTATCATCATTTGTTATAAAAAACAATCTGTTTAAAACTGAAACAAAAAAAGAATTCCTCCGACTTTTAGAACGGAGGAATTGCTTTTTGTAAATGTTATATGAAGTTACTTGTTGTCCTTGTTATTCTGCATCATCATTGCACGAACCTTTAAGGAAAGTCCGAAGAGATTGATGAAGCCTTCAGCATCGTGGTGATCGTAGAGATCGCCTGTTGTGAAGGATGCGATGGACTCGTTGTAGAGGCTGTAAGGAGAAGTCGTGCCCTGCTTGATGATGTTGCCCTTGTAGAGTTTGAGCTTTACTTCGCCTGTTACATACTGCTGAGTTGACTCAACAAATGCCTGAAGAGCTTCACGAAGAGGAGTGAACCACTTTCCTTCGTAAACTACATCTGCAAACTTGTCGCCGATGCCCTTCTTGTAAGCGAGGGTGTCACGGTCAAGGATGAGCTCTTCGAGCTGCTCATGAGCTGCCATGAGGATTGTTCCGCCGGGTGTCTCGTAAACACCGCGGGACTTCATGCCGACAACTCTGTTTTCAACGATATCAACGATTCCGATTCCGTTAGCGCCGCCCAGCTTGTTGAGCTCTTTGATGATGTCGGAAGCTTTCATATTCTTGCCGTTAAGAGCAACAGGTGCTCCCTTTTCGAAAGAGAGTGAAATGATGGTTTCCTTGTCGGGAGCCTTTTCGGGAGTTACGCCGAGAACAAGGAGATCATCGTAATTGGGAGCGTTCTTGGGATCCTCGAGCTCAAGACCTTCATGGCTGATGTGCCAAAGGTTACGGTCACGAGAGTAGGAATGGCTTGCGTCGAAAGGAAGATCGATCTTGTGCTGCTTGCAGTACTCGATCTCATCCTCTCTGGACTTCATCTTCCATGTGTCTGTGCAACGCCAGGGAGCGATGATCTTGAGATCGGGAGCGAGAGCTTTGATGCCGAGTTCGAAACGAACCTGATCGTTTCCTTTTCCTGTTGCGCCGTGGCAAATAGCGGTAGCACCTTCTTTACGTGCAACTTCAACAAGCTTCTTTGCGATTACGGGACGAGCCATTGAGGTACCGAGGAGGTACTTGTTCTCGTAAACTGCACCTGCCTTTACGCAAGGGATAGCATATTCATCGACGAATTCATCCACAACATCGAGGATGTAGAGCTTCTCTGCGCCTGAGTATTTTGCGCGCTCCTCGAGGCCGTCAAGTTCGTTGCCCTGACCTACATCGATGCAGCAGCAAACTACGTCGTAATCGTAGTTCTCTTTTAACCAAGGGATGATCGCGGTTGTGTCAAGACCGCCGGAATAAGCGAGTATAACCTTTTCTTTTGCCATGTTTTTTCTCCTTTTTGTATGTCCTGATACTGTTTGCGAAGAAAAGTATCGTGTGTTTAAATTTGCTCATTACTATACGACAAAATTTATAATTATGCAAGATTTTTTTGAAAATAATGCAAAAAAATTCATTTGCGGCTTTTAACATCGGAGATTACAGGTTTTACAACGGCCGGTTTTATTTCTCAGTTGCACAATGGCAGAATTTTTATTATAATGAAAGTTAATGTGCTGCGCATGAAAAATGCGATAAAAGC
>JAILNG010000042.1 GCA_024691875.1 Lachnospiraceae bacterium
TTTTTTCTGATAGAGTCATTGAAAAGACGCTTCAAAGCATATTAAATCATGACATTTGTGACCCAGCAAAAAATTAAAGCTGAAAGAGTCACTTTTTTAGCCTCTAACAACGTGCCTGGGGGTCATTTTGGTGACTCTTGAATAAATTTTTGCTTCTTGAGCCACTTTTTTGACAGCGGGGACGAAAGCAGAGGGACATTTTGGTGACTCCGATGAGGCTTTTATCCTGCTGAGCCACAAAATAAATTCCCGGAGCCCTTTCGCCCCGGGAAATCTATGACTCAGTAGAGGCTTTTACCGTCTAGAGTCACTAACACAAAATTTCTTTTAGCATTTTTCTTATTTTTTTGATATCTAAAGGGAATTCTCCCGTTTCGTACGTAATAAGTAAGTTTTTTCCGAGGTAGATCCCGGCTGACTCGTATTCAACAACTTTACGCAACGCATTCCGCCTGTAACTCTCATCATCCAGCAATCCAAAGTGTTCCAGGAAGATCTCTTCTCTTGTTTTTTTATTTAACAGCGTAAAATCCGGATACTTCACCTGGCCATTATTCAAATATAAAGCCGCCTCATAATGATATGGTATATCCAGCTCAAACAGCAGATCCGCCAGTATCGCCTCCGACTTGGACCTTACATCATCCCCGCGCCTGGTGGCGTATACCCTGTTTTCGATCATAAACTCATTTGTTTTGAATTTTTTCCGTTCCCATTCCCGAACATACATATCATCCGGGATAATGTATGGTTTTATAAGTATTTTGCGCCCCGGGATCTGCCTTGCATATATTTTCTCTACACTTGAATCTGTTAAATAAGCATATGTCTTTTTCAGCAGCTTTAATTCTTTGTACGCATTTTTCAGAAACTCTTTATTATAAGACTTTTGAGCGAGTAATCCGAGCAATTTTGTTTCCTTTTTGGATATATATTTTCCAAGATGCCCTGACTCACTTGTGACTTTATAATAACGACATCTCCCGGAGGTCACAGAAATCCTTAATCCACCTTCAGGAAAAGTTTTTTCTTCATTTTCTGCTTTCTTTATGGCTGCCGTCAGCAAGTTTATTCTTTTGTTCAGATCATCAAATAACCCTATCATATTTTAGCTCCCTACACCACCATCATTTTCCCGTTGCTTTTATCCAGGTCCCTGCAATGCAAAACAAACGCCACATCTTCTTTTCGTATGTTCTTTTCTCCTGCCATATCGGCAGCTGTGCGGGCCATGCGGAGAAGCTTGTGGATCACGCGGGCCGAGTAGCCGAATTTATCACAGGCTTTTCTGAAGAAAGCGGTTGTGTCGGAGTCGAGCTTACAGAATTCATCCACCATTGAACTTGTCATCAGGGCATTGCAGGAAACACCCGAAATGTTTGCAAACCGTTTGTTCTGAAGCTTCCTTGCGTTTTCAACCCTCGCTCTGAGCACGGAAGAAGAAGGGGCAGGTTCTGAAAGCTCCGGATCAAAGAGATCCACGGGCATGACCTGCTTTTGAATGTCTATACGGTCCAATATCGGACCTGACAGTTTGTTTCTGTATTTTACGATCTCGTAGTCGGTGCATCTGCATCTGTTTCCGGGATAGAAACCACAGGGACAAGGGTTCATGGCAGCCACAAACATAAAATTCGCAGGGTACTTGTTTGTGTAATTCACACGTGAGATCACCACCTGCTTGTCTTCCAAAGGCTGCCGCAGAGCATCCAAGGCAGCGGTGGAAAATTCACCGAGTTCGTCCAGAAAGAGTACGCCGTTATGAGCCAGCGAGATTTCGCCGGGCATAGCATTTGACCCGCCTCCGATCAGGGCATTGATCGAAACATTGTGATGAGGCGAACGAAACGGCCTTGTTTCAAGAAGTCCGCCACCCGGAGGAACAAGTCCGGAGATGCTGTGGATCTTGGTCACTTCAAGAGCCTCTTCTTCCGTCATTTCCGGTAAAATGGTGGGGATCCTTTTTGCAATCATAGTTTTGCCGCATCCCGGATTTCCGATCATCAACAGATTGTGACCGCCTGCTGCGGCGAGTACGATGGCATCGATCAGCCCGTTCTGACCTCTTACATCGGAAAAATCCGGCAAGCAGGCCTTGCCCGGAGTTTCCGCAGTTTTAGTAAATTCAGGAGAAGAAACGCATTCGCCGTGACCTTCCAAAAAATCCGTTACCTGTCGCAGGTTCTTGAAAGCATATATTTTCACGCCACTCACCAGCTTTGCCTCTGCGAAGTTTTCAATGGGAACGATCATGTTCTTCGTGCCCGCTTCTTTTGCGGCCAGTATCATGGGCAGGATCCCGGCGCAGGGCCTGAGATTCCCTCCCAGGGACAATTCCCCGAGAAAACCGAATTCGGAAAGACTTTCGGGCGCGATCTCGCCTGCTTCTGCGAGCAAAGCGACTGCCAATGCCAGGTCGAAATGCGAGCCCCTCTTTTTCCTGTCTGCAGGTGCCAGGCTTAATACTACCTTTTTTTCAGGCATATAAAATCCGGAGTCGATCAGCGCAGACTGGACTCTCTCCCCGGATTCTTTAACCGCAGTATCACCCATTCCGATGATACTGACGGACTGAGAATCTGTGTTTAAAACGCTTGCTTCTATGTCAACCGGATATCCGTTGATACCGGCGATCGAAAAACTTTTAACTACTGTAGCCAAATCATATCTCCTTCCGTTTGTACCAAGTCATTGATCTCAAGTTCCGTAATTACCGTTATCAGGTCTTTTACATTTACACCCAGTTCTTTTCCCAGGTCTTCCGTTGTGATCCTTCGTTTGTTTTTACGAAGGGAAGAAAGGATCCGGAAAGAAAGAGAATAATCTGCTTTCGGACTTAACTGCTGTGTTGGATCCGTTTCAACGGCATCTTCTTTATAAAGATCAAATTCCGGCTGTTGTTCTTGAGACAGGCAATACTCAGGCAGCCAGAGCTTTGCTTTATTCTCGGCAATAAGCCGATTGGTTCCCACGCTTTCCGGAGAGTCCAGCCTTCCGGGAATTGCAAAAACTTCTTTTTTGTATTGTCTTGCTTTTTCAGCTGTGATAAGGGCTCCGCCTTTTTCCCGTGATTCGACCACGAGAAGTCGATCGGAAAAAGCCGCTATGATTCTGTTTCTTTGAGGAAATGTGGATCTGTCCCCGTGAAAACCGGGTGGATACTCAGAAATGATCAGACCTGTTTTAAGAATTGAATCCATTAATGATTTGTGTTCGGAAGGAAAGCAAAGATCCGGTCCGTTACCCAAAACCGCTACCGTGTAACCTCCCGCTCGGATGGCAGCTGTGTGCGCGTAACCGTCAACTCCCTTTGCCATTCCGCTGATGATCGCAGATCCCTGAGATGCCAGCTTTTCTGCTGTCTCAAGGGTTATTTTTTTCCCATACTCCGTACATCTCCTGGTGCCTACGATACCGACGCTTTGGTAAAAAGTCCGCCATTCGCCTCGGCAGTAAAGGATCACGGGAAGTTCGGGAATATCGGGTATTCCGTATTCTTTAAAGGTTTTGATGAAGATTCCCTTGTTCAGGCAATCCGCTTCGATCTTTTTTGCTTCTTCAAGATCGGAAGCAAGGGAAAGATTTGGATGCACCGAACAATAATCTCCGT
>JAILNG010000043.1 GCA_024691875.1 Lachnospiraceae bacterium
ACTTGCCGGACTCAGCGCGCTGAAGCAGGATTTTCAAACCGCTCTGGAGTATGCGGACGAGGCTGTGAAAGAAAATTGTACAGAGCCCGATGCATATGCCCTCAAAACAGAGCTCCTTCGCGAACTGGGAAGGGATACATCAGCTTTTATCAGGGAAACCTACGATAAAAAGATAGTTTCTTCGGGTGTACTTTTTCGGACACTCGAGAGAGATGATTTTTTTGAAGCGATAGGAGAAGATCCCGAAGAGATCATGGAACTCCTGCGCTTTTACGCCGAGAACGGACTGTTCAGATCCGCTGTCGAAGTATTGGGCATATGCCCCCTTGAGGACACCCTCATCATGTACTGGGAAGGACATCTGCATATGGTCCTCGGAGACATGGAGGGAGCTGCTGCGATCTGGAAGGATGCTGAAAACACAAGCCGTGGATCGGTCTTTAAAGCAAACTGTTCCGATATCGGAATTCTCAAGGAGGCTGTGATAGTCGGAGAGTATGTGGGGACTGATATGCCCGTAACCTCCTATCGTTTGGGAAAACTGTTAAGCGCGGCGGGAAGAGGAAAGGAAGCTGTCGCGGAAATGGAAAAGGCTGCTGCCGGCAGACCGGATCTTGCGATGATAGCTGCAGATCTTTCCGTTGTTTATTACAATTATGTACACAACGCGGCGAAGGCACTCGATGCCATAGGAAGAGCCTGTGCGCTTGAACCCGGTAACAGCCTCTTTCTTTTGAGACAGGACAAGCTTTTGGAGAGGGTGGGAGCGGATCCCATGGTCAGGTTCTCGCTTCTTGAGGGAAAAAAGGACCTTTTGGAAGAAAGAGATGAGCTATGCCTGAGCTATGCCCGGTTGCTTAATCTGAACGGAAGACACGAAGAGGCTTTGAAAATGCTTTCGGAACACAGGTTTCATCCCTGGGAGAGCGGAGTGGATAAGGCAACAACGGAATACAGGAACACGCTTCTTGCATTGGCTGCAAAGAAACTGATGCAGGGAGAACCTGATAAGGCGGCGGAGCTTTGCAAAGAAACCTTTGAACTGTCCGTTGAAGGATCTGCTCAAACGGCAGACGGCTCCGACTCCAAAAGCAGGTTTATGCTGGGAGAGATCTACAGAGCGATCGGAGACGAAGAAACTGCAAAGGCGGAATATCAAAAAGCCGCTGATTCGGAGATCGAACCAAAGTCTGCTTCTTCTGACAGCGTCTATTGGACGGGACTTGCCAAAGCCCGTCTGGGTCTGAACAAGGAAGCTTTAAAGGCAATGAAAAACCTGATAGATTATGGAAATGCGCATATGAATGATACTTTTGAAGCGGGTTCTCCCGTGAGAACGGATGACTATGAAGAGGACTTGAAAAAGATCAATGAGGATCATTGCAAACGATTGGTTAATCTGGGAGTCAAAGGTCTTGCGGAGGTAGGATGAACCTGCCGAAGGAAAGGAAGGTACAACAGGGGGAAAAATGAGCGGTGTAGACAGTAATGAGGATGAATACGCTTACGGCGGTTTGCTTGGGACGATCATTAAAGAACAAAGGGATCTGCTCGGGATTTCCAGGGAAAGCCTCAGCAGGAACCTTGTAACCGGTCAGACGTTGAAAAAAATTGAAAAGGGTGAATGTGATTCCGACTTATGGTTGGTTACCGTTTTATTGCAAAGATTGGGAGTTTCCGTAAACAGGTTCGAAATGATCCTGACCTCAAAGGAATATGAGGAACTTCTTAACGTGGAAGCAATAGAAAAGGATCTGTTTGAAGGAAAATATGAAGAGGTCGTGAAGCGGATCGACGCATTGGAAAAGGGAACTCCCGTAAAAAATATGCTGGTCTGTCGATTGAGAGCGATGGCAGAGTTTTATGCGAAAAAGGATCATGAAAAGGCATTGAAGTGGCTTGATAAAGCAGTGCAAGAGGTCACTCCCGATTTCGATCCGATGAATGCGGAGGGGGAATACCTTTCAGTGGTGGAACTTGAGAATCTTCTCGCCGTCGAAAAACTGAGATTTCTTGACGGAAAGGCGGACTCAAAATGGGAACAGAGGATCGTCAGGTATATGTCTTTTATCCTCAAACGTTCCTCCGATGAGGATGATACCGCGCTTTTGTATGCCAAATGCTGCTGGCTCTATGCCTCAAGGCTTTTGGAAAAAGGGAATGCCTCCGGGGCGATCGGTGTTGCAAATAAAGCCTTGAAAAGGCTGACGGGAAGAGGCTTTTGGGACTTTGCGGAACCTCTGCTTAAGCTGATCAACGAGGCATATTCCGTAAAAAGCAACGGTAAAGAAGTGAACTTTATGACCGAGTGCTATAAGGCTATGTCTTATATTAGGCAGGATGTGTGCGGCGATGGGTATCCTATGGACAGGTTCCTGGAAAATTCTGCCTACAGGAACATTTCTTTGGACTATGAGACGTTTAAAGATACAAGGCTATCCAAAGGCATGACTCAGGAGGAACTGGCGGAAGGCATATTTGAGTCTTCCAAGCCCATATCCTTAATGGAAAGCGGAAAAGGAAGCGTTAACAGGTCGAATTTCGGAAAGCTTATGAGTAAACTCGGCGTAAACAGGCGTCGGGTGAATCCAATGGTGCTTGAGGATTCCTATGAGATCATCTGCTTAAACCATGATGCGGATGTGGAGATCAGCCGGGGAAATTTCGAGAAGGGATACAAGATACTGAAAAAGATAATGTCAAAGATCGGAAAAGAAGCTTTTGAAAAGGACAATTATCTTTGCAGCTCCATGCTGATCACAAATTACGGCCTCGACTTTGCACCGAAGGATGAAATACTGAACAGACTGAAAAAGCTTTCCGAAGATGCGGTGAATTGGGAG
>JAILNG010000053.1 GCA_024691875.1 Lachnospiraceae bacterium
GTGCTTTACAGACTTCCTCTCGGAATATTGCTCGGAAGTGTCCTGGGGATATATGCCTTGGTGATGATCGTGACACTTTTGGCAGTGTTAAACTTAAGAAAACAGAATATCATTGAAAGCATCAGAAACAAGAATTGAAAACAGGCATATAAATACTGCCGATCCCTTGTGATTCCAAATGAAATCCGGATCGGCAGTTTTTATAATATGTTGTTGGTTGGCTCAGATCTTTGTGAAAATGGCGGTTTCGTTATCGAGTTCGCCTGCTATGCGCTGGTTGTCATCCATTCTGGTCTTGATCCTGTCCATATCATTTACAAGATCCTGAGTGCTTGCGGCCGCGTTGCTGACGCCTCTTACACCCTCATCTATCGCAGTTGTGATGTTGGAGATGGATTCTGCTATTTCATCGAAGGAACGCTTCAGGTTTTCCGTCTTGGCTGTGAAGGATGTCATTACCGATTCGATCACATCGGCATTTTCACGATACTGTTCTCCGCCCTTAACAAATTCCTCAAATTCGGGAAGGATGGAATTCTGCATGTAAGCAACCAGATCTTTGGCGTTCTGTTCGAGATTGTGTACGGCATTGATAACGACGGAGTTGATCTCCTGAATGTTTCCTGCGGTACGGCTGCTGTCTTCTGCCAGTTTTCCGATCTCGGAAGCCACGACCGCAAAGCCTCTTCCGGCTTCTCCCGCACGGGCCGCTTCAATGGATGCGTTAAGGGACAGGAGATTTGTCTGACTGGCAATGCTCATGATGTCTCCGGTAAGGGAGTTGACCTGATCGACATTTTGGCTGTCCTTTATGGCCTTATTCAGACTCTGAAGGATCGCCTCCACCTTTGCGTTGGTCTCATCCATGTTTGTCCTTGCGGAGTGTTCCATTTCATCGGCGTGTACTTTCATGGACTTCGAGAAATCATTGATCTCACTGCTCTTAGCGGCCATTTCGGAAACTTCGTCTTTTACAGACTCGGTGTGAGTGTTGATCTTGGCAGCACTTGCCGCAACCTCCTGCATCGTGGCCGAAAGTTCTTCTGTAGAGGCATATAGATCCGAAGCACTGTCTTTCGAAGTCTTTACGCTTCCGAGAACATCGTTTACGACCTCATCAAGTGTGGATGAATCTTTTTTAAGAATTACAAATATGGACTGCAAGCGTTCAATAAAGGCGTTGATACCGCTGCTGAGAGCGTTGATCTCTTCGGCCGAGCTGCCCGAAACACGTTTGGTGAGATCGCCCTTGCGGTCGTTTATACCGTCTATGATGTCCATGAGCTCTTTCTTGGAGGTTATTACAGGCTTTACAACCATTATAAGTACTACAAACAGAGCTACAAGTACTGATGCGATACTTAACAGGATCAGTACAAAAGATACGATGTTTGCGGCCTTGTAAACAGTTACCAAAGCTTCTCGTTCTGAAGTGGCTGTCGAGCCGATCGTTGATATTATGGCATCAATGTTTCCGTTCAGGCTTTGAGCATTGGCAGCAACTGAGCCGTTTGCGGTGGAGTAGGCCTCTTTTGTCTTCTGATCGGCACTTTGCGCGAGCAGTATACGTATGGAATCCCTGAAGTTATTGTAATCACCAAGCATAGCAGAATAGTTACCTGATATGCTTTCGTTATCATGTTTTTTGAAATCTACGATGGCAGAGTAAAGTTTTTCCTCTTCATCTTCGATCTTTTCAACCACATTGGTCATTGTGGCAAAATCTGTAGCCACAATGTGAGAAAGTGCGAGAGTGTGTATTGTTTTTGCCGTCTGGCCGATGGTGTCGAGCTCTGTGATCGCTACGAGTGATTCATCGGAAATTTCTCTCGCAATATTATTAACTCTTTTGAGATTGGACATTGTGATCACGTTTGAAAGGATTGAAATGATCCCCAACGAAAGAACCGGTCCCAACATCATAACTCGAATGCTAAGCTTCTTTTTCATATGCGTTCTCCTGCTTTTTATTTTTTTCTAACCGGTTATTGTGGGGCATCTCCGGTGGTTTCCACACCGGTAATACCGTAAACCATTTCGTTCAAAAGTGCTTGGAGATCTTTGCCGGAGGGATTGCCCTCGTTCATTACAGATCCGAAGGTTCCGGAAGGTCCCCAGTAAGTGGATCCGACTCTCTGTAAGGATGAAAATTCAGCCTGCTTCTGCAAAGCCTGAAGAGCCTTGGATTCTGCAACTGCACCTACGTGAGATGAGTTTGTGTTGGAAGGCCCCTGACCTCTCATTTCGAATCGTAAGGTCTGATTCTTCTCATTGGTCATCCAGTCGGCAAAGACAGATGCCCAATCAAAATTTTCGGAGTAGGAATTCACTCCCACCAGCTTGTAGCCTGCATAGCTTGAAAGCTGCAACTGTTTGCCCGCTACGGTGTAGGTGGGGAGCTTGGTAGCTGCATAATTGCTGCCCCAGGCTTCCTTGATCGCACTTTCGTCCCATATGCCGCTTACACCCGCAATAAACACATCGTTGGCTGCCGATTTTGTGAAGCTGTCGGTGGTTGTGGCGGTAAATGCTTTGTTTTTGCCGAGCTTAACAAGTGCTTCCGCAACGTCTTTTCCCGTAATGGAAGTGTATTTTGCATTCCAGTTGCAGTAGGTATTGAGTCCGTCATCTTTAAGTCCGATCTCCATATCCGTATTTCCGAAAAACGAATACAGATACCAGCCGGATGTGATGTCCATGTAGACCTGCTTGCCTTTGGAGGCGGCGACTTCAAGGATCCTGTCCATGGTCTGCACATCCGAGTCGCTGAGGTAGGCCTTATTGTAAAACAGAAAGTAGCCGTTATCAGCGGTAAGCGGGTAGGCATATAGTTTCCCGCCGACTGACGCTGCGTCGCTTGCGGCTTTCAGGTTTCTGGAAGAGATGGCAGAGGAATTTTTGACTTCTTTAAGCACACCGGAAGCAACGAGCACCATCAACTGGTCATCCGCAAAGGTAAACACATCCGGGGCGTTTAAAACATCGCCCAGAACATTATCCTTGCAGTTGGCTTCCGAATGAGCTTCAAAGGTGATGTCGAAGTCTGCCTGACCGGAGTACTCCGCTTTAAAGCTTTTGATTATTTCGTTGATCAGCGCCTCATCTTCTTCAGATCCCCACACTTCCAGAGAAACTTTTCCGCTTTTTGAACTGTCTGCTGAAGGGGTGGGGGAATCGGGGGTGGCGGAAGATCCGCAACCTGTGAGAAGTAAAGACAATAGTACTGATGTTAATAAGATTGAAGCTATTTTTTTGTACATAGGGCCACTCTCCCATGATAAGATTTTTCTGAATTTTATCAACTTTATACAATGGTTTCAATTAGCAGAAACAATATTTGATATATTCTTTATATTTATAAAATAATAAGAAAGTGTCCGATAAATATATGCCTGTAAAATTGCAATCAGCTTAATGCATGCGGGCGGGGAAATAAAAGTTTGACAAGGTTTTAACTTATTTTATTGTAAAAAAATTAATTCTGTGCTATATTCTTTTAGGTTTTAGGAAGCCACCATTTCATAAGGAGGATTATATGATCTACTCAACAGAAGTTAAAAACATGTGCCCTGTTCATCAGGGGGTACATCATGGCGCAGCGCCTATCCCCGAAGAGGCAAAGTGGGTACAGGCAAAGAAGGTTGAGGATATTTCCGGCTATACACACGGCATCGGCTGGTGTGCACCTCAGCAGGGAACCTGCAAACTTTCACTTAATGTAAAAGACGGTATTATTCAGGAAGCGCTTGTTGAAACAATCGGTTGTTCCGGTATGACCCATTCTGCAGCTATGGCAGCAGAGATTCTTCCCGGACTTACAATTTTAGAGGCTCTCAACACAGACCTTGTGTGCGATGCTATCAACACAGCAATGAGAGAGCTGTTCCTTCAGATCGTTTACGGAAGAACTCAGAGTGCGTTCTCCGAGGGCGGTCTTCAGATCGGTGCCGGCCTTGAAGATCTCGGTAAGGGCACACGTTCTATGATCGGTACCACATACGGTACACTTGATAAGGGTCCTCGTTACCTCGAACTTACAGACGGTTACATCACAGACCTTGCACTTGATGAGAACGCACTCTGAGTTCTTCCGTAAACGATCTGAAGGAAAAGCTCTCTCATAGCGGTGTTGATAGCATCGCACACAAGGTCTGTGTTGAGAGCCTCTAAAATTGTAAGTCCGGGAAGAATCTCTGCTGCCATAGCTGCGGAATGAGTCATACCGGAACAACCGATTGTTTCAACAAGCGCTTCCTGAATAATACCGTCTTTTACATTAAGTGAAAGCTTGCAGGTTCCCTGCTGAGGTGCACACCAGCCAATGCCGTGTGTATAGCCGGAAATGTCCTCAACCTTCTTTGCCTGTACCCACTTTGCTTCTTCGGGGATAGGCGCTGCGCCATGATGTACCCCCTGGTGAACAGGGCACATGTTTTTAACTTCTGTTGAGTAGATCATATAATCCTCCTTATGAAATGGTGGCTTCCTAAAACCGTAAAGACTATAGCACAGAATTGTATTTTTTACAATTAAAAATAGTTAAAACCTTGTCAAGCTTTCGTTTTAAATGGCTCAATTTTTGTTTCTGATACTTTCTATGATGTTTTGTTTCCTTAGCCTTAACATGGTCAAAAACGTTACCAGCATCACAATTGCATATATTCCGAGAACACTTCCGAACAGTATTCCGAGAGGCAGCCTGTATAGTACCGGAAGTTTCTGTCTTATGGCAAGGTTTATCAGATAAGGGAGCAGGATTCCAAAAGGCAGTCCACGTATCCCGGCTTTTAAGGTACACATAAAGTTCTCTGTCAGAAGCATTTTCGTGAGACCTCTGTCCGTCATTCCCACGCTTTTTAATACCGCAAACTCCCCCGCTCTGGCAATGACGCTTGTAGACAAAGTACTGATAACACTCACAAGCCCGATGAGCAGGAGTACGGCGACAAATCCATAGATCACTATCTCAGCTATGATTATGGCAAAATTCAAAGATCTCACCATCGTTTCCGTTTTACTTACAGTGACCGAATAACCCTCATCGTCATAGGAGTTTTCGTCAAAATCCGGATATAATTCCGATCTGACTTCCTCGGCGAACTTCATAAAAGCATCCTCATCCTCAGTCTCGCACAGACATTCATAGAATCTACCCGCACCCTCAGGTACAATGAGTTTAACTTCCTGCTGATTCGGCCCGTCCAGGAAATAAGGTATCACTTCTTCAGGCAGGACTCCGTCAACCTTTACGACAGTTTCTTTTCCGCCCGCATCTTCGATCGTAAGCTCTTTGGGACACATATTGAAGGGATTGATCGTAACTTTCCTGCCGTTTCTGTTGTACCAGTACCTGTTCACAAGCAATGTACTTCCTTCGGGTACCCCTGCCGCCGTACAGATACGGGTATAGTTTTCCGTATCCAGAGTTATAAGGATAACTTTAAGTTCCGAAGCCTTTTTGTATTCGGCGGCTTCCTTCATTTCGTCGCTTAAGTATTCATTGTCTTTTTTAAAGAAATAGGAAGTATTGTCATATCCGAATCCGCTGACCTTAACATTTCCGAATTCTTTCAGTCTGTCGATCATTTTCCTGCCGGTTTCACTGTCAATGGGCTTAACCATTTCAAATACGTCTCTTCCGGTGTTCCGATCTACGCTCTCTTTACTTGCGGACATATAGGAGAATTCGACAACATTGTAACCGGGATCCATGATCTCACCGATACTTCGGCACTGCTCCACAAGGCTTCCGGTACTTAAAAGCAGCGCCACTCCCAAAGCCAGCGCCCGGACTGTCGGCTTAAAGATCGTCTTGTTTCTTGAAAGATTTCTGTCAGCCAATACTCCTTCAAAACCGAAGATCCTTTTTATCCATTTCTTTGTTTTTACCCGAAGATCGGTTTCTTCCGATGTGATACCCCTGATACAGGTCAGTGCGGAAACCCGGGACGCTTTTTTTGCAGGTCTGTATGCTGAATAAAGTACCGTAAGAAAAGCCAGCGCGGCGCTGACAAAATATATGCCCGGATAAACATAAAATTTAAGATCCATTCCGATGGAACCGCGGACCAAAATGGTTTTGGTGATCTCACTGAGTTCATCAACGTTTTTCGCTGTAGCCAGAACTCCTATCCTGCCAAGCACCGTTCCCAGCACAAGTCCCACGGGTATTCCTACGGCACTCAGCCAGACACTCTCATAAATGATGGTTTCTCTTATCTGCTTCGGAGTTCCTCCCACACATTTCAGAATTCCAAAATGGCTGAGTCTCCGATTTGCTGCGGTAAGAAACACGTTAGAGATCACGGTGACAGACATCACAAATATGAGCCCGCCGAAAAACAGACCCGGCACCAGAAGGATCATCAAGTACATAGCCTTGTAATTTCCGAAATCACCGCCGAAAAAATCCAGCAGCGAACCATATGCACTTGTCACAAAACACGCTACAGCAGTAGTGAGTGCTGCGGACAGTATAATGGCGGAGATTGCCCCTATTGTCCGCACCCTGTCTCTTTTTATCTGGATCCAAGCTAATCTCGCTGTTATCTTCATGGCTTCATCACCTCGTCCCGAACGATCCTGCCGTCTCCGATAGTAATGATTCGATCGGCCTGCAACGCTATCTTTTCATCATGCGTAATAAAAAGCAGTGTCTGATGATACTTGCGATTTGTGTACTTCAAGAGTTCCACGATCTCCTCACTTGTCTTGCTGTCCAGATTTCCTGTGGGTTCATCCGCCAGAATAAATGACGGATCGTTTACCAACGCACGACCGATGGAGACTCTCTGCTGTTGGCCTCCGGACATTTTACCGGGAAGATGTTTTGCTCTGTTCTCCAGTTTCAGCAATTCCAGCAATTCCCGGAGTTTCTCTCTGTTTTCCGGTCTCCCGTCCAAAAGCCATGGCAGCATGATATTTTCCTCTGCCGTAAGAGTGGGGATCAGGTTGTAAAACTGATATATCATTCCGATATTTCTTCTTCTGAAGATCGCAAGTTCACTTTCATTCATTTTTGCGATCTCATGCCCGTCGATCTTCACCGATCCCGAAGTAGGCACATCAACTCCGCCTATCATGTTCATGAGGGTGGATTTTCCCGATCCGGATGCCCCGACTATCGCAACAAATTCACCCTTTTCCACAGAAAAAGAGACATGGTCCAAGGCTACCACTTCCGATTCTCCGGTTCCATATCTCTTTGTCAGTTCCTTTACTTCCAAAACAGTCATATTTTTACCCTACCTTTCTTTACTGACAGGATAACAGACGAAAATGACTGTAAGGTGACTATATTTGATCTTTTAAAAATTTTAATGTAAATGTGGCGCCGACACCGTTTCCTCCAAGGTTCACATCGATGGTGCCGTTTTGTCCTTTCATAATGGAAAGTGCGAGGGGCATTCCTATACCGAAGCCGTTTTCATTTGTGGAGTTCTCAAACCGCTTAAACAATGAAGCATATTGGGACGCATCCAGTCCCGGACCGCTGTCCCTGACCGAGATCCACTCAAACATGGCATTCGAACCGCTGTCCACTGTGATCTTCCCACCTTCCGGAGAGTGTTCCATTGCATTTTTCACGATGTTGGTAAGAGCCTCGACAGTCCAGCGTCTGTCACAATGCAAGACCGCATCATTCCTCAGCTCAAGTTTTTGATCCTTCACATCCAGCATCACTTCCACGGAAGAACGCAGATCTTTCATCAGTTCGGATACTCTGACTTCAGCCGTTATAAACTTAACCGCGCCCGAATCCAGTTTGGCCATTTTAAGAAGCGCTCCTATCAGCCACTCCATCTTGTTAAGTGAAAACTTGATATTTCTTAGGAATTCTTCCCTTTTCTCATCATCACTTTCCTCCATCAGATCTGCCATGATCATCATAGAAGTTATGGGTGTTTTCAATTGATGGGATATGTCTGCCATATATTCCGAAAGAATGTCTCTTTCCTTTGCAGTCTGTAAA
>JAILNG010000087.1 GCA_024691875.1 Lachnospiraceae bacterium
GTATCTTAAGATCCTTTACTTCGAGAATCTTTTTGTTGTTATTTTCCATAGAGCCTCCTATTTATACGGATCAGCCGCATCTCTGAGGCCGTCTCCCAAAAAGTTAAAGGCAAGCACCGTGATCGCGACAAATGCAAGCGGGATCAGCTTCCAGGGGCAATTTGCGATGTTGTTTACGCTCTTGCATTCCTGAAGCAGCACGCCCCAGCTGGTTGCGGGAGCACGCATACCGAGTCCGAGAAAGCTCATGGAGGTTTCGCCCAATATCATATTGGGAATACCAAGTGTCAGATTGACGATAAGATAGCTCATAAAACCGGGAACAAGGTGCTTTACGATGATCTTAAAGTCCGATACCCCCGCCAGGCGGGCAGCAAGCACATAATCCTCTTTTTTAAGGGACAGGAATCTGCCGCGTACCGTTCTTGCAAGTCCCGGCCAGCTGAGCAGCGACATGATGACCGTGATCAGAATGTACACGTTCGTTACGGATATGCCTGTGGGGATCGCTGCAGACAGCGCCATCCACAAAGGTAATGTCGGGAAAGACATGAATACCTCGATTATTCTTTGAATGATCGTATCTACGATGCCTCCGTAGTATCCCGAAATACCTCCGATGATCACAGCCAGCACGAAAGAAAGAGCTGTTCCGAGAAGAGGCACAGTAAGTGAAACCTTGCTTCCTATCAGTATGCGTGAAAACATGTCTCTTCCCAGCCTGTCAGCGCCAAGGATCATAACCTTGACCTTTGAAGGCGTTCCGTCTTCGTTCAGCACACCGTAAAGATGAACATCCGACTGTATAAAACCGAAGAGCTTATAAGGTGTGCCCTTTACAAACATGCTGATCTTATAGGGTTCTGTCTTATCCTCGTAATAGATCTTCTGCATGTAGTCGTTAAATTCAAACTTATGGGCATATACAAACGGCCCGATGAATTTACCCTCATGAACAAGGTGGATCTTTGTGATCGGAGAATTGGAATACTCGGCAGAGTAATCCTCCAGTCCCAGAGGAGCTATAAAATCCGCAAAGATCATACAAAAATACATAATACCCAGAAGTACGAAGCTGAAAATGGCAAGCTTGTGTTTAAGAAGCTTTCGTCCGATCAGCTGCCACTGCGACGACATATAGTATTTTTCCTGTTTTATTCTTTTCTTTTCAAGTTCTTTCTCTGCCTTGATCTTCAGCAGTTCTTCTTTATTGTTCATTTTTGCTTTCCTCCAAATCCTTGATCCTGGGATCCATTGCCATGAGCAGAAGATCCGAGATCAAAGTTCCGATAACTACGAGAATTGCAGAAATCAGCAGAATGCCGCCCGAAAGATAAACGTCCTGCGATTCAAGCGCCTTCAGAAGAACCGGTCCCTGAGTAGGCAGCATGAGCACGATGGCGGTGATCGTGGAACCGTTAAAAATGCCGGAGATCATCCCTCCGAGACCGCTCACTACAGGATTCAGAACGGATCTCATGGCGTATTTGTAGGTCAGCGAAGTTTCCGAAACACCTCTCGCCCTTGTGGACAGGATGTAAGGTCTGGCCTGTTCGTCCAGCATCTGCGCTCTGGTGCTTCTGATGAGTCCGCATGTTCCGCTGGTTCCGATAACGATTATGGGTATTATCATATGTTTGACCCACTCTTTTATCGCAGGCCAGGAAGTCGGAGGCATGTCGGGCAGCCCCATGATCGGCTTTCCGAACCACTTGTAGGAAAGGAACATGAGTATGATTGCAAAAAGGAAATTGGGGATGGCCATTCCTATAAAGCCTATGAATGTGGCCAGATAATCCCCCACCGAATATTGATGTTTGGCTGAATAAATAGCAATGGGAATAGACAGCAGATAAGTAAAGATCATTGTAATAAATGAAACGGCCAAGGTCGCTCCCAATGTTTCCCCGATCTTAACCGTTACCTTTTCCTTGTAAAAAAACGAAACACCCCAGTCCCCTGTTAATATGCCTTTCATCCAATCCGCATACTGCACAAGGAACGGCCTGTTCGTTCCATACATTTCCTTCATGGATTCCACTTCAAAATCTGTTACAACTTCGCCTTCCGCTATCATGTTCGACACAAGATAGTCGACAAAGTCTCCCGGAGGAAGCTGTATCACAAAAAATACCACCAATGTGATCAGCCACAAAGTAATAACAGACATTCCGAGTCTCTTACCGATGAATTTGATCTTACTCATACATATTACCCTTCTCATTAGCAAAATGTGCGGCAGAAGCCGCACATTCCGCAAAATAATTTTAATTGATCGACTTTACTTTTCGCTGATATAAAGCTGCTCAGGTCTCATCATATTCGCAAATCTGAACTCGTCCACATACATTGCTGTCTTGGGGAAATTCTTGATCTTTGAATTTACGATCCATCTTGTCGGTCTTGCCGAAAGGAAACCGATGATCCAAATGTTGTCCTCATGCAGCTTGTAGATCTTCTGAACGTTCTCGCTGATGATGTTGTTTCTGTCAGGTCCTACCGCGCTTCTTATCGCTTCATATGCATTTACAAGTTCAAGCATATCTCCTGTGGGTGCGATACCGCCGTTCTTCTCACTCTTGCCGTCTTCATACCACTTGCCGTACAGACCTGTCCAGCATTTGAAGTTACGCATGGGAACGATATCGTCAGGTCTGATCGCAGGGCTTGAAACGCTGGGTCTTTCAATGGAACACTCAACATCATTGTTAAGCTTAGCCTTTGCTTCTTCAGCATCAACCTTCGTTGAGATCTTGATACCGAGTTTCTTGTAATAGCTTGTGATCAAAGAGATAAAGTCTCCGTGCTGTGCGGCATCGGCCAACGTGATAACGATCTCAAGATCTTTGTCGGTACCCTTCATCTTACGATAGGTTCCTTCTTTTCTGTCCCAAGCCTCAGTCAGCTTGTCAAGAAGTTCATTTGCTCTTCCGGGACCGTATTCTGTCCACTTCTTTGCCCATGTCTCGCTGTATCCGAAGTTGCCCTCGGAAACCGCACACTGATAAGGGTCAGATTCGCTGTTCGAAAGAGTTGCGCTCATTACCGTTCTGTCAACGCCGATTGAAAGAGCTTCTCTGAATGTCTTGTCCTGGAAAAGCTTTCTCTTATCAAGATCCTTTGCAGTCTGGTTCAAAGCAAGCGTGTACTGTGAGCCCCAATCCGTAGATGTCCACTTGAAGATCGTATGCGTGTCCTTGGTTGCCATTGCAACGGTAACGAAATCATCCGCAGAAGGGATGTACATATCGAGTTCACCTGCTGTAGCCTTAAGAACTGCCTGCTCAGCTTCGTTAATGATCAGGACTTCGATGCTGTCGAGATAAGGAAGCTGTCTTCCTTCGCTGTCAACCTTCCAGAAGTAGGGATTTCTTACAAGTGTGTAAGTCTCGCCGACCTTGTTCCAGTTGTCCTTAACTGCGATAAAGCTTCTGAGCTGGGGAACGATAGCGTAATCCCAGTTGTAGTAGCCGACATCCTTACCCATTGTCTTATAGGAAGTCCATGCTTTACCGAATGCCTTGT
>JAILNG010000091.1 GCA_024691875.1 Lachnospiraceae bacterium
CCAAACGTCGGAATGCATGATAATTGCCTTCGACAAGCATTCTTCCTGCCCCCAAAGGTTCATTCCGCCCTTGTTCAAACATTTCTTCCATATTTTTCACTTCTGTGATATAATTTCCCAAAGTATGCTTTAAAGAGACCGAAGGGAAGGATAGATATGAAGATCAATATTTATTACGGCGGACGCGGTTTAATTGAAGATTCGACGCTATATGTGCTCCAGAAGGTTACGGATGTTTTGGAGGAACTTCGCGTTGAAGTAAAAAGATACAATCTTTATGAGTGTAAAAATGAAATTGCGGCGCTGTCCTCAAGCATAAAAAATGTGGACGGGATCATTCTTGCGGCAAATCTTGAATGGTACGGTATCGGCGGACTTCTCCATGAATTTTTGGACGCCTGCTGGCTGTACGCCGACAAGGAGAGGATCCGAAAAATCTACATGATGCCTATTGTGGTCGCAAATTCGTTCGGAGAAGGAGAAGCGGAACACACGTTAAACAAGTGCTGGGAACTTCTCGGCGGACGTCTTGCACCGGGTATCACTGCCTATGTTAAGTCTCAATCCGAATTCGAGACGGATCCGGATTACGTAAACATCATCGAAAAGCGTTCGGAGGATCTGTATCGGACAATAAATCAGAATCCAAAGACACTTCCGAGCTCGACTTCCATGCTCATGAGAGAAAAGATGGAGCATTCGTCTCTGCCTTTGACTCCGGAAGAGAGCGAGCAGCTGTCCAAGTATGTTTCGGACGATAAGTACGTGAAGAAGCAGAAAGAAGACATCGAGGAACTTTCGGAAATGTTCTCGTCACTTATGGGACAGGGGGAGAGCGGTCAGGAATTCATCAAGAATTTCAAGGAAAATTACATCCCGCCCAAGGATGACACAAAAGTTATATTTGAACTCAAGATGACGGATACGGGCAAGACGCTCGTTGTGGACATCAGCAGGGAAAGACTTAGGATCTACTACGGAGAGTGCGAAAAGCCTGATGTTGTGGCAACTACGACCCGTGAGACCATAAACCGTATCGTGAACGGCCGTCAGACCTTCCAAGGAGCATTCATGACCGGCGGGCTTTCAGCAAAGGGCGACTTCAAGGTCGTCAGAACTTTTGACAATTATTTCAGATTCCAGAAACTGTAAAAAGCAGTCGTAATAACATCCAAGAAGGAGACTAGAGATGAGAAGAATTTTAGCAGGATTTTTGGCCACGATCTTATTTGTGGCAACAATCGCACCTTCTGTAGCTTTTGCAAAGTTCAAGGGCTACGGAGAAGACGGACAGGAGCATTCGGGTATCAACTACGAAGATATGGTCTTTGCAGGATACGACGGTAAGGAGCTCCGAAAGATCATCGATGACATGAACACGAAGATGAAGGATGCGAAAAACGGCGAAGCCATCGTTTCCGACTACGAAAAGATCATCGTTGAATTTGACATTTTTGCTACGCAGTACGCATTGAACAACGTGCGCTACTACAGCAATCCTCTGATAGAAGAGTACGCAGAGATCAATCTTGAGATGTCTTCACTTTGGACGGAGCTGGCGGACGCAACACTGATCGCGATCCGTGAAGCTTTAAAATCCCCCTGCGCCGATGCACTCAAGAAGCACATTAACGACGAGGAGCTGGTTGAGGATTACCTGGACTACGAGGACATGACCGAGCGTCAGCACGAGCTGGTTACCATCGGAAACGAGCTGGTACAGGAATATGACAAATCCCAGTCCACCGAATACAGCGTTGAATACAACGGAGAGACATGGACAAAGAGCGAAGCGGAAGCTGCTTATGCGGCAGGTGAGATCGATGATGTTGCCTACTCTCAGATCAATCTCCTGGCTTCTCAGGCCCGTAACGAGGTTGAAGCAGGCATATACGCCAAGCTCGTGAACGTAAAGAACGAGCAGGCCAGGATCGACGGCTATGACAATTACGCTGAGATGGCGTATGAGGATGTATATAACAGAGATTACACAACGGATGATGCCAAGAATTTATATGCCTATACCAAAAAGTACCTGGTTCCCATGGAAGGAAAGCTCTACGAATGCTTCTACAGTGAGGCGATACTTGTTGTTGACAAGATGTTCGGCGGCTATCTCATGGAGGATGAAGCGCTGGTCGATCTGGTTGAGCCTTACGTAGGAGAGGTGCACAAGGGGCTGACCGAGGCCTACACCTACCTCAAGGATAATCACACCTACGAGATGGATTACCTGGATACAAAGATGGGCGTGGGCTACACCACAAGCCTTTATCAGTACGGCTGTCCCTTCATTTTTAACTGTCCTTCGGGCAGCTACTACGATATAGAAACTTTGATCCACGAGTTCGGTCATTACAACAACGCTTACCACAATGATGTGAACTGCCTGCTGGATCCTACAAATATGGACGTTGCTGAAATCCACTCACAGGGCCTTGAAATGCTCATGTTCGAGTACTTCAACGAGATCTACGGAGAGGATACGGCAAATGCGGTACGTTTCGCAACACTTTACAACATGTTGAACTCCGTCATCGAGGGCTGTCTTTACGACGAGTTCCAGAACGAAGTTTACAGCTATCCCGGAGAGATCACAGCTGCGGAATGCAACAGGATCTTCAGAAGACTTTCTACGGAGTACGGTTACAATTACGGAAATGACCTGGACGAGGCATATGACTGGGTGAACGTTTCGCACACCTTCCAGAGCCCCATGTACTACATCAGCTATGCTACTTCAGCACTTGCTGCATTTGACATTTTTGCTCTTGCTCAGAAAAACAGAAAAGATGCGGTTGATCTGTACATGACACTCACAACCTACGGCCTTGACACTCCTTTCTGCGAGCTGCTTGACACCGTGGGACTTCCCGACATTTTTGAGGAAAAGACGATCAAGAACATCGCTAATGAACTGGATTCCTACTCGACAGGTCTTTATGCTACGGGAAGCGCAATGAAGCTGGGCGTCAAAGTCCTTGTGGGCTTTGCCATTGCTTTCGTTGTGATCGTTGCGATCATCGTCGTTGTTATCGTGCTCGTTGTGAAGAAGAACAAGAAAAAGAGACTTGCGGCAGCTGCAGCGGCAGAAGCGGCAGCAGTTACGGTAAATGATGCTGTGGGATCCGAGATCGCAGAAAGCGCTGACGACGGCGAAGAGGCGGGCGAAGCTGTAAACGAAGAAGCTGATAACGGAAATTCGGAGAATTAAAAGGACAAAGGAATGAAAATTCTGATCAAGAACATCCTCGCGATCCTGCCTGAAAACGGTAAAGTTGCGGAGAGCGAAAAGGACATTGTAAAACAAGCAAGCATATGCATTCAGGACCAAAGGATCGTCGCTATAGGCGACGTTCCTGCGGACTTTAAGGCGGATAAGGTGATCGACGGAGAAGGGAAGCTTGCAATACCCGGACTCATCAATTGCCACACCCATTCCTACATGGCTTTCATGAGAAATGTGGCTGATGACCTGTCTTTCATGGACTGGCTTTTCGGAAGGATCGATCCGCTGGAGCAGAAGATGACGGACGAGGACGCTTATTGGGGCGCTCGTCTTGCCATTGTTGAAATGATGAAGAGCGGAACCACCTGTTTTAATGATATGCAGATGAACATCCATCAGACCACGAGAGCTGTAAAGGAATCGGGCATGAGAGCATCGATCTGCCGCGGACTTGTGGGCTCCGGAAACGACGAGGGCGGACAGAGAAGACTCAGAGAGGCCTTCGAAGAAAAGGATGCGGCAGCGGATTGCGACAGACTCACCTTCATGTTGGGACCTCACGCGCCTTACACCTGCGATGATGCTTACATGAGGATAGTTTCGGAAAAAGCGAAGGAAAACCATATGGGGATCCACGTTCATCTTTCCGAAAGTGAGAGTGAGATCTCTCAGATCAAGGAAAAGTACGGCTGCAGCCCCATCGAGATGGCTGAAAAGAACGGACTTTTCGATGTGAACTGTATTGCGGCTCACTGCGTGCAGGCTACCGACAGTGACATCGAGATCCTTAAGAAACACAATGTAAATGTGGTTACGAATCCCGCCAGCAACATGAAGCTGGGGAACGGATTCGCACCGGTTAAGAAATTTGTTGATGCGGGCGTCAATGTCTGCCTCGGAACAGACGGAGCTGCCAGCAACAATTCATTGAATATGTTCCACGAAATGAGCCTTCTGGCGCTGATCCACAAGGGAGTTTACAGAAACCCCCAGTGCATTTCCGCTCAGGAAACCTTTAGGATCGCCACCATCAACGGAGCAAAAGCTCTGGGGCTGGAAAATGAGATCGGCTCTTTGGAAGTGGGCAAAAAAGCGGACATTGCGATCCTTGATCTCAACAATCCGTCACTCATGCCCAGAAACAACCTGATCGCCGGACTTTCCTATTCCGCCAACGGCTCGGAAGTCGACACGGTGATCATCGACGGAAAAGTGACCATGGAAGGAAGAAAGCTTCTGACGATGGACGAACAGGAAATATATGCCCGGGTGAACGGTATCATCGAGCGCATGAACGCAGAGGGCTAAAATAAAGGAGACAAAATGAGCAGTGAAATCAGAGACATCAATCTGGCTGAGTCCGGAAGACAGAAGATCGAGTGGGTTAAGAGAAATTGCGATCTTTTGAGAACGCTTGAGGGCGAATTTACAAAGGAGCAGCCGTTTAAGGGAAAGAAGATCACGTTGTCGGTTCATCTCGAAGCGAAGACAGCGTACCTTTGCAAGGTGCTGGCTGCAGGCGGCGCAGAGATGCACATCACGGGATCCAATCCCCTTTCCACTCAGGACGACGTGGCAGCGGCTCTCGTGGCAGACGGACTTGAAGTCCATGCATGGTACGGAGCTACGGCGGAGGAGTACAACGCTCACATCCGTCACGCGCTGGAGTGCGGCCCCAACATCATCATCGACGACGGCGGCGATCTTGTGAATATGGTGCACAACGAGATGCCCGAGCTCATCCCGGACATTATCGGCGGCTGCGAGGAGACTACCACAGGCATAATCCGTCTGGAGGCCATGAACAAAGCCGGAAAGCTGCAGTTCCCCATGGTTCGCGTGAACAATGCGGATTGCAAGCATTTCTTTGATAACAGATACGGCACGGGACAGTCCGTGTTTGACGGTATAAACAGGACCACAAACCTGATCGTTGCAGGCAAGAACGTTGTTGTTGCGGGCTACGGCTGGTGCGGTAAGGGAACAGCCATGAGAGCAAAGGGACTGGGCGCTCGCGTCATTGTGACAGAGATCGATCCCGTAAAGGCCATCGAGGCTGTAATGGACGGCTTTGACGTAATGCCCATGAAGGAAGCTGCGAAGATCGGCGATTTCTTCATCACTGTTACGGGCTGCGAAAAGGTCATCGACGAGGAAGATTTCGCTGTCATCAAGGACGGTGCGATCCTTTGCAACGCAGGTCACTTCGATTGCGAGATCGACATGAAGAGACTGCGCGAGATCGCGGTTGAAAAAAGAGAAATGAGAAAGAACATCATGGGTTACAAGCTTCCCACGGGTCAGTGGATCTACGTTCTGGCTGAGGGCAGACTCGTTAACCTGGCAGCGGGCGACGGACATCCCGCAGAGATCATGGACATGAGCTTTGCGATCCAGGCACTTTCCGCAAAGTACCTGGTTGAGCACGGTAAGGAGCTTAAAGAGAGACTCATTGACGTTCCCAGGGAGGTTGACGAGGCGGTTGCTGTAAGAAAGCTTAAATTCCTGGGTAAGGAGATCGATGTTCTTACTCCCGAGCAGGATAAGTACCTCCACAGCTATAACGTGGAGTAAAGGCAGTGCGCAGTGCGCAGGTGTTTTAAAAGGAGTCACAAATGAGAATTGGAATCATCGGAGCAATGGAATCTGAGATCGGAGGACTTCGCGACGCTCTCATCAACGTGAAGGTTGTGAAGAAAGCCGGAATGGAGTTTTTTCAGGGTGTGATGTCCGATTGCGGCAATGAAGTCATCGTTGTAAAATGCGGTGTCGGAAAGGTCAATGCGGCGGTTTGTGCCGAGATCCTCTGCGAATGCTTTAAGGTGGACTGCCTGATCAACACAGGAGCGGCGGGAAGCCTGAATGCAAAGATCGACATCGGAGATGTGGTGCTTTGCACGGAAGCGGTTCAGCACGACATGGACTGCCGAGGCTTCGGATCTCCCATCGGAAAGATCCCCTTCATGAAGACTTCGGAATTTCCGGCGGACGAGAGGCTTCGCTCTCTTGCAAAGTCGGTCTGCGAAAAGGTCTGCACAGACATTAAAGTGTTTGAAGGCAGGATCGCAACGGGAGATCAGTTTATCTGCGACAAGGAGAAAAAGAGCTTCATTACAGAGAACTTCGGAGCACTCTGCTGCGAAATGGAGGGCGCTGCCATCGCACAGACAGCTTTCCTGAACGATGTTCCTTTTCTTATCATCCGGGCTATCTCGGACAAGGCCGATGATTCGGCCGAAATGGATTACCCCGCATTCGAGAGGATGGCGGCTTGGCACTCCATTAAAATCTTAACGGAAATGGTGGGTATGCTTTAAAAAGCAATAAGAAATGAAAACAGTTAAAAAAGTACTTAATTACATCTTTATTGACGGCCTGGGTGGAATGGCGCTGGGCCTCTTTGCTACTCTGATCATCGGAACCATCATCAAGCAGGTGGGTTCCTACATCCCCGGCGCGATCGGAACCTACATCGTCTACATCGGCTCCATGGCCTGCTCTCTCACAGGCGCAGGCATCGGCTGCGGTGTTGCGGTCAAGTTTAAGGAAAAGCCGCTGGTCATCTTCTCCGCAGCGACGTGCGGTATGATCGGGGCATATGCTTCCAAGATCATCGCGGGCACTGTGTTTACGACAGTTACGACACTTGCAGGCCCCGGAGAGCCTTTGGGCGCTTACATTGCAGCTCTTGTGGGCATTACAGTGGGACGTCCGGTTGCGGGAAAAACAAAGCTGGACATCCTTGTAACCCCTTCGGTTACGATCCTTTCCGGCGCAGTTGCGGGCCTCGTGTTCGGACCTCCGATCTCGGCGTTCATGACCTGGCTGGGAGCAATCGTAAACTGGTCCACGGAACAGCAGCCCATCCTTATGGGTATCCTTGTTTCCGTTATCATGGGTATGGTTCTCACCCTTCCCATTTCCTCAGCGGCTCTGGGCCTCATCCTCGGACTTTCCGGTCCGGCAGCGGGTGCGGCGACCATAGGATGCTGCTGCAATATGATCGGATTTGCTGTTGCAAGTTATCGTGAAAACGGTATCGGCGGCTTCTTTGCACAGGGCCTCGGAACAAGCATGCTTCAGGTTCCCAACATCATGAAAAAGCCGGTGATCTGGCTCCCTGCCATCATTTCTTCTGCGATCCTCGGACCTATAGGCATCACTCTTTTCGGAATGACCAACAACGCGACGGGATCAGGAATGGGCACCAGCGGACTTGTGGGACAGCTGATGACATGGCAGGTTATGACGGAAGTTGAAAGCCCTTGGATCGTTTTGATCAAGATACTTCTTTTCCATTTCCTTTTTCCCGGAACCATTGCTTTCATAGTTTCCGAGATCCTTCGTAAAAAAGAGATCATCAAATTCGGAGATCAGAAACTGGAAGTCTGATAAAGAAAACAAACCGCTGCGGCATTTGCTGCGGCGGTTTAAGAATAGAGGAGGCTTTTATGAGCGATTGTATTTTTTGTAAGATAGCAAACGGAGAGATTCCTTCAGCCACGATCTTTGAAAACGAAGATGTGAGAGTGATCCTTGACATTGCTCCCGCTGCAAAGGGACATGCCATCATGCTTGTTAAGAAGCATGTTGCAAACATTTTTGAACTGGATAAAGAAACTGCGGGCAAGATCTTTGCGGTAGTTCCCAAGGTTGCAGCTGCCATCAAAGAAGTGACGGGCTGTGACGGAATGAACATTCTGCAGAACAACGGCCCTGCTGCGGGACAGACTGTTTTCCATCTTCACATCCATTTCATCCCCAGATTTGAGAATGACACAGTGAACGTAAAATGGGCAACAGGCGGCTATGCAGACGGTGAAGCTGCCGAGCTGGCAAAGAAGATCGCAGATAAGATAAAATAATAGGCGTCACTTTATTAAATATGTCGAAAACTTTTTGAATGAACGTGCATTTGCATAAAAAAATGCTATAATTTAATGTAACGTTCATATAAAAAGGAGTTTCATATGAGAGACTTTATAATTTTTCTCTATGTACTCGTGGTTTTGACAGCGGGTGTATTTGCGGTTTTTATTAAGGCGAGAGACAGAAGTGTCGGTCGAAAGATCCGCGCATGCGTGATAGTCGGAGGCGTGGCAACTCTATTCTTTGCAATAGCCTACTTCGCAAGCGGCGAAGTGACGGCACTACTCATGTACACGCTTTTCTTGATCCTTGTTGAGTGGGAGATCTTCCTCCTTCTCCTTTTTGTGTGCGATTTTACAAGGATAATCCACATTCCGGCCCCCGCATTCTGGGGCATGGTCGGCTTAAATGGTATAAGCATTATCTTTCATGCAATAAATGTTTTTACGGGAAATCTGTTCGATATGGTGCAGTTTCCCGTTTTTGGCGGTGTCTTTTACATGGGTGCGCCCAAGTCACCGCTTTTCTTCTATCGAGTAGGCATATGCGCCCTCTACTCCATCGGCAGCGTTGTGGCTCTCATTGCCAAAGCTGTTAAAAGCCCCAATTTTTATAAGAAAAAATTCATTACCATCGCTGCAATCCTTGTTATTCAGCCGGTACTGGACAATTTCATAAATCTCACCCAGAACATCACTTTCCTGTCAGGCGTATTATATGGCCTGGAGCCCGTGTTTATCGGATATTATCTTCTTGTATACGGTAAATCACGGATCGTGGGAGATATGCTTGCGGTGACCGTTGATGACATGCCTACCGCAATGTTGTGCTTTGACAACGACGGAAACTGTGTCTACTACAATCGCTTCGCATCCGAGATCTTCAAATTGGGTGATGACAACCCTTACGGACTCATGGAGTACCTGTCGGGCAGATTCCCCGGACTTGACTACGAGCACACGGAGAACGGATCCAGAACGGACAATTTTGAGATCAGAGGGGATAACCACTACTTCGAATCCTCTTACAAGAAGATCTTTGACAAAAAGGGAAATTTCGTGGGCTTCTACCTGATATTCAGTGACAGAACGAAGAACATCACGGATCTGAAGACCGAACAATATAAAGCAAGTCATGACAATCTTACGGCCATATACAACAGCGCAGGCTTTGAAGCAAAGGTTAAACAGCTTCTTCAGGAAGAGCCTGATGTGGACAGAGTCATTGTCTGCAGCAACATCAAGGACTTCAAGATGATCAACGACCTGTTCGGAAGCAAGGTTGCGGACGGAGTCCTTGTAAACATTGCACGTCAGCTCATCAAGAACTGCAGCGGAACGGACAGTATTCCCGCAAGATTGGACAACGACAGGTTCGCTCTTTGTATGCGTAAGGAACGCTACAACGACGAACTGTTTAACGAGGTGGCTCAGAAAGCGGTACGAGTGCCCGGAAACGAGTACTATAAAGTGTTCTGCTACATCGGAGTTTATGAGATCACAGATAAGAGTATCCCCGTGGCGGACATGTGCGAGAAAGCTATGCTTGCCATGGAGCAGATCAAGGGAAATTACAACATTCGCGTGGCGCATTACAATGCCGAGATCAGCGACAAGCTGAAGAAAGAGCAGGAGATCGTCGCAGAACTGAAGCATGCTATAGAGAACAAGGAATTCACCTTCTACATCCAGCCCATTGTTGACAAGGATGGTTACGGAGAAGGCGGTGAAGCGCTGGCAAGATGGGTGCGTCCCAAGAAGGGTGTTGTGCCTCCCGCAGCTTTCATTCCTGTGTTTGAGCGTACGGGCTTCATTACAGTCCTGGACAAGTACATCTGGGAAAAGGCATGTGAAGTGCTGAGACAGTGGCAGAACATCGGTATCACGGACAAGTATCTTTCCGTAAACATTTCGCCGAGAGATTTCTTCTACGTTGATGTTTACAACACTCTGACACTGCTGGTTCAGAAGTACGGCATCAGCCCTCAGAATCTGAAGCTTGAGATCACGGAAAGCGCCATCATGGCAGACCTGGAGAACCGCGTGAGCCTCATTAAGAAGTTCAAGGAATTTGGCTTCACGGTGGCTATGGATGATTACGGTAAAGAGCATTACTCAATGGGAGCACTTAAGGATATTCCCGTGGATGCGATCAAGTTTGACATGAAGTGTTTAAAGGAATCCGAGAGCGACAGCAAGAGCAAGGAGATCCTCAAATCTCTTCTGGATCTTGCAAAACAGTTGGATTTCAAGACGATAACCATGGGCGTGGAAACGGAAGAGCAGGTGAACTTCCTCGTGGAAATGGGCGGAGACCTGTTCCAGGGCTACTACTTTGCAAAGCCCATGTCAGTTGATGATTTCGAGCAGGAGTACATGGGACTCGGCTCCGAAGACGGCGAAGAATTCAGCGATCTCATAAAGAATGCGACCGCAGGCCTTGAAGAGGAAGAAGATCGTAAGGAAGCCGCAGAAGCTGCCGAACTCAGAGAAGCAGAAGAAATGGCAAGAATAATGGCCGGCGAAACAGGTGAAGAAGCTGAAGCTCAGGCGGAAGACGCAGGAGCAGAGGAAGCAGAAAAACCTGCCGAGGCGGAAGAACCGGCAGCGGAAGCAACAGATGAAGCAGCCGATGCAGATGTAGCAGCAGAGGCAGGAGCAGATGCCGATGCAGCCACCGAAGCCACGGAAGAGGAAGCAGCAGAACCCGCAGCCGAAGAAGTAGCGGAAGGCGAGAAGAAAGAGTAAGGCGGGAAGATAAGTCGGAAAGCCTGAATTTAAGTTAAGAAGGCGGGAAGATAAGTAGAAAAGCCTGAATTTAAGTTAAGAGGGCGGGAAGATAAGTAGAAAAGCCTGAATTTAAGTTAAGAGGGCGGGAAGATAAGTCGGAAGAGCCTGAATTGAAGATAAGAGGGCAGGAAGATAAGTCGGAAATTTCGGGAATCAAATTAAATGAATCGGGCGGTAATTCAGGGGAATGAACAGAAACCAGATTATAAGAAAAATCAAAGAGAAGAATCTGATAGCGGCGGTCAAGGATGACGCGGGCCTCGAAGAAGTCCTTAAAACTGACATCGGTGTAGTTTTCGTCTTGTACGGTGATGTTCTTTCTTTGGAAGAGATCGTCAAAAAGATAAGAGATGCCTGCAAGGCAGCCATCGTCCATATGGACCTGGTTACCGGCCTCAATTCAAAAGAGATCAATGTGGACTACATTAAAACGCGGATCCATGCTGACGGGATCATTTCCACGAAGCAAAATCTGATCAAGCGTGCCAAGGAATTGAGCCTGTTCACCGTAATGCGATTCTTCGTGATCGACTCTATGGCGCTTGTGAATCTTAACAAGCAGTGCAGTGTCGTTGTTCCGGACTGCATCGAGATCCTGCCGGGACTCATGCCCAAGATAATCAGGAAGCTTTCCGAATCCGAGCCCTATCCGCTGATCGCGGGCGGCCTGATCTCCGATGAGGAGGACATCAGATCCGCGCTGGAAGCGGGTGCGGTGGCAGTGTCCACCACAAACATGAAGCTCCTGACAAAAAAAGAATGAAAGAGATGAAAGAATAAAGCCAAAACAAGCTTGTATGCCACAGTAAGGCCAAACGCCGCGCTGTGGCATAGTTTTTACACCTTGCGCCTCTCAAAACAGAGAGTAAAGCAAGCAGGTTTATGCCACACAGACGTCAAACGCCGCGCTGTGGCATAGTTTTTACGCCTAGCGCCCCTCAAAACAGAGAATAAAGCAAGCAGGTTTATGCCACACAGACGTCAAACGCCGTGCTGTGGCATAAGATTTACCTTTTGAGGAACGATAATCATAGAAAAAGTATGCCACAGAAGCGATAGAACGTGCTCTGTGGCATACTTTTGTGTTTTTCTGTGTTTTTTCGGGTTTTAGAAAGCCGGAATCGGTCCGGAAAACATATGCACGGTTACTTGAGAGCCTCTTCGGGGACTTCAAGAGTGAAGGTGTTGTCCAAAATGTTGTCGATACGCGCCTGGTAGTAGTAGAGCACCAGGTTGTTGGAAATGTTTAGCTCCTCGGCCTCAGCCAAGAAGAGCACGGGGCGCAGAGTGTTGTAATCAAAGAGGGCGCGGGCCTTGATAGTTTTGTTGAACTTTCTGGTGTAGCTGCCGTTTGTGAGGGGAGACAGGATCTCGGTGAAATCAACGGCGCAGGCCATCTCGATCTCGTAGCCGGCTTCAGGATCGGAAGTGATGAGAACGGGGTTCAGAAGAGCAATGGCGCCGTTACGGTTGATCAGTGTAATTCCTTGGGGAACGGAGCCGGCGGAAGACTTTTGCTTCACCCACTTGTCCGGCTGGGTGGAGGACTGCATGTAGGTCATGA
>JAILNG010000115.1 GCA_024691875.1 Lachnospiraceae bacterium
AAACGACGAGGGCTACGTCTATCTCGGAGTTAAAAAGGACGTTGACAGGGAAAAAATGGCAGCGGATCTCAGGAGCTCGTCCAAAGGGGAAATCCTCTTTCCGGCAGAAGAGTACGTGAACAAGGTGCCTGTCAAAAAGCACGACCATGTGCTGATACCCGCGGGAACGATCCATTGTTCGGGAAAAGACGTCATGGTGCTTGAGATCAGCGCAACTCCCTACATCTTCACGTTCAAGCTTTGGGACTGGGGAAGGATCGGACTTGACGGAAAGCCGAGACCGATACATGTTGAGCACGGCCTTAAGAACATCCAATGGAACAGGGATACGGATTTTGTTTACGATCAGCTCATACACAGGGAAAAGACGGTGGAAGAAACAGACAATGCAAAGGTCGAGCGCACTGGGCTTCATGAGAGGGAATTCATAGACACTTACAGATACACGCTGACCGCGCCCTATGAAGTAGAGATGAAAGACACGGTTCATGTCATGAACCTTGTGGACGGAAAGAGTGCTCTCATAGAAAGCACGGACGGATCGTTCGAGGCGTTTGAAGTGCATTACGCGGAAACCGCGATAGTTCCGGCCTCCGTGGGAAAATACAGGATCGTACCGCTTGACGGCGAGATCAAAATGATAGTGGCTTCGGTGGCATAACCAAAGGAGCATATAGGAGACAAAGACATGGATAAAACAAAGATCAAAAAAGTGCATGTTGTTTTCAAAACTCATCTGGATGTGGGATTTACGGAAATGGGAAAGACTGTTCTCGAAAAGTACAGAACAAGCTACATTCCCAAGTCACTGGATCTTGCCGCAGAAATGAATACGGAAAAAGACAAGAGGTTCATCTGGACCGTGGGCTCTTTCCTGATCAGGGATTCTCTTAAGAAGAACAGCGGAGAGAATCTTGAAAAGCTTAAGAAGGGCATAGAGCGCGGTGACATTTGCTGGCACGGACTCTCTTTCACGACACACACGGAGCTTCTTGACGAGGAACTTTTAGATTACGATCTTTCCGTATCCGACGATCTCGACAGGATGTTCGGAAAGACTACGATCGCAGCAAAGATGACGGATGTTCCGGGACACACGAAGGCGCTCATAAAAGCGCTTGCAAAGCACGGAAAGAAGTACCTTCACATCGGTGTGAATCCTTCCTCCATGGTGCCCAACGTTCCCACAACCTTCCTTTGGAAGAACGGCGAGAATGAAGTCATCGTACAATACTCCTTCGTTTACGGAGCACCCTGCTATTTCGAGGGAATGGATGAAGTCCTCGAGTTTGCGCACACAGGCGACAACCTCGGACCTCAGTCTCCCGATGTCATCGAATCCGAGATGGCAAGGATCGCAGCGGAGTATCCCAATGCGGAGATAGTCGCATCCACCATGGATGAATACGCAAAGGTGTTGTTAAAGTACAAGGATCTGCTCCCTGTGGTAGAGGAAGAGATCGGAGACACATGGATCCACGGAGTAGGGTCCGATCCTTTAAAGGTTTCCAGATACAAAGAGCTTATACGTCTCAAGAACATCTGGAAAAAAGAGGGCAGGGTCGACACTGCATCGGAAAACTACAGGGATTTCCTTCAGAACCTGCTCCTTGTGGCAGAGCATACATGGGGACTGGACTACAAGAAGTTCCTTATGGACTTTACAAACTGGGAAAAGAAGGACTTTAATGCGGCACGCGAGCATGACGCGACAAACCTTGACATGATCACGAACCGCAATGCGAACATGAGAGGTGTCCTCCTTTCGGACATCGAAAAATACAGAAACGGAGACACGACAGGTTCGTATAAGTACTACGAGAGCTCTCATGCGGAGCAGATGAACTATGTCTTCGACGCGATTGCTGCTCTTCCCGCAGATCTTAAAGCGGAAGCGGAAAATGCGATCAAAGCGCTGGAGACCACCGATTCGAAATTCTTTAGGGCAGCAGAGGGAGAAAAACCGGTTTTTCCTTACGAGCACATCAGAATGGGAGAATTTGAGGTTGCCTTCGGAGGTAGCGGTGAGATCGTTTATCTTGCGAAAAACGGTGAGAAGAAGATAACCGACGGAACTTTCGGCAAACTCGGCTACACAACCTACAATGCTCAGGATTGCGTAAACAACTATTATTCCTATAACAGAGAATTCCGTCTTAACCAGTGCTGGTCGGAAGGTGATTTTTCCAAGCCCGGTCTTGAATTTGTCGAGGGACTTGAACACAGAGATTATGAGTTTGGCTTAAGAAATGCGTTTGTTAAGGGTAACAGGATCTACATTACCGTAAAGAGTAATGAAAGAGCTTCTTCAGAGTACGGATGCCCGAGAAACGGATACATTATCTACACATTTGATAAGGATGCGATCGGATGCAGTCTCCGCCTCACGGACAAGGACGCCAACCGTATGCCTGAAGCACTGTGGTTCGACATGAAGTTTGACGTTGAAAATCCTTACAGATGGAGAATGAAAAAGGCGGGCGAGACGATCAGTCCCGTAGACGTCGTAAAGGGCGGAAACAGGATGCAGCACTGCGTTGAAGAAATGGATTACGCGGGCGCGGACGGGAAGATCGTTGTCAGAAACATTCATTCGCCTCTGATCTCCGTCGGAGGAAGAAGGCTGTACGGCGAGTACAGAGAACTTCCCGATGTTACGAAGGGATTTTCCTATTGCCTTTTCAACAACAAATGGGGAACCAATTTCAAAATGTGGAGTGAGGATGATTACTCATTCAGGTTTGAAATTGAGATAAAATAATAAAGAAAAAGGAGAAGAAGGGTGAAGAAGAGAACAATGAGGGTTTGCGCAATGATGCTTGCCGTCGTGCTTTCGGCGGGCGGATGCGCGGGAACGGAAGGAACCGCTGTTAAGGAAAACGAGGGAAAGATCGAAGCAGACATTCCCAAAAACACGCCGGTTCCGACGAAGAAAGCGGAAACCAAAACAGATACAAATGCGAATGAAAAAACGCAGGAGGATGAGAACGTGAAGGATTACGGTGACAAGTATTTAAACATCGGTATGCAGCTTTTGAACGAGACGATCGACAAGTATTACAACGTTAAAACCGGATCGCTCAAAACTTCTCTGATCAATGACGCGGAAGCCTGTCTTTGGCCTTTTGCTTCCTTTTTGGAGGCTCTCTCCGAGAATTACATGAGGGATCCCGATAACGAGGAGATCAGAAAAGTGTACAAGAGTGCTCTTGACATCGGACTTCAGGGCTACCGCGTGGACAATGCGACGGTGAAAGCTCCTGCGGGCGTGTTCAAGAATCAGCTCTATTTCAATGCGGGCTGGAGAACCTCGGGCGACTACTATTACGATGACAATGCATGGATCTGCTACCAGCTTTTCCTTGCTTACGATCTTCTCGGAGAGCAGAAGTACATGGACGATGCGCTGAGACTCCTCGATTTCTTCTGGACCGGCTACGATACGGAAGTGCTGGGAGGAGGCATCTACTGGGACAAGACCTACGGCAAAGGAAAAGGCATATGCACAAATGCTCCCATCACCATCTGTTATCTGATCGGTTATCAGAAAACAGGAAACAAGGATTACCTCGATAAGGCTCTGCTCCTTTACAACTGGATGAGAGAAAGCGAGCTGATGACTGCAGATTACACCATCCATGCTGGATTCACCGAAGATGGCAAAGTCGACAACTGGATCGCGGCTTACGATCAGGGAACATTGATCTACGCAACATCCCTTCTTTATGATATCACGGGAGATTCAAAGTACCTCGTTGATGCCGGCAAGATGGCGATGGGCGCATCCAAGCTCATCTTTAAAAAGGAAGGCTCTTCATACGTAATGAAGGGTAATCCCATCTTTAAGACCTGGTGCATAGGCTGGGCTGTCAGAGGCATCACAAAGTACTACGAGATCTGCGGCATCAAGACGCACACATTTATGGAACACATGTACGAGGTTCTGGATGTGAACATTACTACGAAGGATAAGAACGGACAGTACGATCCTTTCTTCTCCACGGGAGACTGGTGGGATCAGCCGGGACGTGACACGGAAGTCATCCAGCCTTCGGGAATGTCCGTTGTTTACACCATCACCGGGGATCTGCACAAGAACGAAAAATAGCCCCGGAACAAAATAATATCGAATTAAAGGCAGAAACTGCACTCCCGCCTTTAAGATAAAGGTCATTTCTTGAAAAAGAGATGACCTTTTTAAATGATATAACAAATCTTTTAATTGACATATTATTATATAACGTGTAATATATTATCAACAAAAAACTATGCCTTTAAGACCCAAAATATGGACATAATTGATAACTATATAAAAACCTATGATAAAGGGGGTACTGCAATGAAAATGCTACATTCCGAATGGGAAGGCAGGCTGAACCATGGGATCCACACTTTGACCAAGGACTTCTACGAGCCTCTCGGAGAGCTTGAATGGACCTACTTCAGAACAATGGACCAGATCGAGCCCAAAGAAGCGGCCCGTAGAAGTCCTTGGTTAAAGTGTGGATCCAATGGTTCAGTCTGCCTTCCCATTCGGAATGTAGCATTTTCATTGCAGTACC
>JAILNG010000097.1 GCA_024691875.1 Lachnospiraceae bacterium
CAATATGGATACTTCTCATCTATACTCGCATCAGATTTCCATGTCATAAAATAATTCATCAGGCATATTTACAGCATATCTCCATACTCTGTTAATCACGTTGCTTTAATAACCTCATCCTCTACAAACCCATCAGCAGCGTTCCGGCTGCTGATGGTTTTGTAGAGGATGAGGTTCTTAAAGCAACTTGATTAACAGAGTATGGAGATATGCTGTAAATATGCCTGATTAATTATTTTTTGACATGGAAATCTGATGCGAGTATAGATGACAAGTATCCATATGGTATGGGTATATTGTAAGTATATGTCTGAAAAATTATACGTGATTAAATCTGAGAGAAGGATATAAAATGATAGTACATCCGATACCGGCTTTATTTGATGAAAAATCAAAAGTGTTGATCCTGGGAAGCTTCCCTTCGGTTAAATCCCGTGAAGCCATGTTCTTTTACGGACATCCGCAAAACAGATTCTGGAAGGTGGTGGCGATGGTGTTTGGTGAGCCGGTGCCCGAAACGATCCCGAAAAAGAAGGATTTTATCCTACGCAATCATCTTGCACTTTGGGACACCATTCATTCCTGCGACATTGAGGGCTCTTCTGATTCGTCTATCAAGAATGTGATCCCCAATGATCTGCATGTTATCTTGGATAATTCCAAGGTTTCCCGGATCTTTGTTAATGGCAAGACATCGGAAAAATACTATCGGAAATATATAGAAAACGAAATCGGCGTGAAAGCCGTGTGCCTGCCATCCACAAGCCCCGCAAATGCAGCGTGGAGCTTGGAAAAACTGGCGGAGGCATGGAAGCAGATACGTGAGTGGTGATAAGATGCGGGTTTCTAAGCATTTGTTTAATGTTGAAACACTCTTAGGATGAGCTTGATGGTTGATCGAGGCAGAGGTGACGGGGTGAACAGTAACAAAATTAGAGCGCCCGAAGTGTATTTCGACATAAATGTTTGACAAAACCAAGTGAGATGCTGTATATTACTTACTTGTAATAAGTTTTTCTTATTTCTTATACATGTGGCTGAGTTTCAAGCCACAAAATCCCTTATTTTATTGAAAAGTGAATAAACGGAAAGAGGATGTTGCTTTTTGCGTGCGTAGTGGGAAGCGGGCAGGTAAAGGGGATTACGCGCTGAGGGGAGGTAAAGGAAGCTATGGCGCGTAGAGAGAAGCAACCTGGGACAGGGGATTACGCGCTGAGGGGAGGCAGAGGAAGCTATGGCGCGTAGAGGTGAGCAAGAAGGTAAAGGGGATTACGCGCTGAGGGGAGGCAATAAACAAAATTATTTATGGAAAGAGGAGGCATATGGAAAACTACAAGGAAAAATTAACTGAGCAGAAGATTGAATTAGAGGCTTTGTTAAAGTCTTTAAAACGAGAACTTAGCAAGTTGAAAGACGGGGAACAGTTGAAAATAAAGATTGGATACAGTAACGGCTATGTCCAATACAATTATGTAAATCCTAACAATGGGAAACGTATATACATAAAAAAGAATCAGAGGATAAAAGTTAAAAAGAGTTTTCAAAAGGAATATTATGAACAGGTGCAGAAAATACTTGAAAAACAATTAGGGATACTGGATGCTTTTTTGAATAAATATGATATAGAATCTATCAATAAATTCTATGATGGAATGCCTTTTGGAAGAAAAATTTTGGTGAGTCCGATAATTGAACCTGATGAAAATTATGTAAAAAAATGGTTGAATGCTCATTCGGGTGAACAAAACAGTTATCCGGGCGAAGGTGAAATAATTACTTCTACAGGGATATATGTGAGATCAAAATCTGAAAAGATAATAGCTGAATTGTTGGATAAATATAGAATACCATACAGATATGAATGTGGGATTACGCTTAATAATGGAAAGGTTGTCTATCCGGATTTTACAGTTTTAAATGTTCGATTAAGAAAAACTATATACTGGGAACATTTGGGATTGATCGGATATGATGAGTATGCATATAAAAATCTACAAAAGATAAATGAGTATGAGAGAGCAGGATATGAGTTGGGCAATAACTTGATTATTACAATGGAATGTAGCGGATCAAGGTTTGATTCGAGATTTATAGAAGATAAAATAAAAAAATACTGCATATAAAATTCGTAGAGGTAAGCAAGCAGGTAAAGAGGATTACGCGCTGAGGGGAGGCAAAGGAAGCCATGGCGCGTAGAGGTGAGCAAGCAGGTAGAGGGGATTACGCGCTGAGGGGAGGTAAAGGAAGCTATAGCGCGTAGAGGGAAGCAACCTGGGACAGGGGATTACGCGCTGAGGGGAGGTAATGGAAGCCATAGCGCGTAGAGGTAAGCAAGCAGGTAAAGTGGATTACGCGCTAAGGGGACGAAGTGGAAGCCATAGCGCGTAATCTGACCTTATCTTGCATCTCTCGGCGTAAAAATGTAAAATAAAATCAACTTTTTTATTTTTACCCGACATTTTGTTCCCTTCAATCGTTATATAGATGTAAGGAGGATTTCGGTATGCAGGAAATTGCAGTGCGCAATGCAACGAACTTCGAAGAATTCTACGAAAGAAATTGGAAATTTGTCTATCGATTGTGCTTCACGTACATGGGCAATCAGGCAGATGCGGAAGATTGCACGGAAGATGTGTTCGTTAAGGTGTTTAACAAAAAAATTGAGTTTGAAGACGAAACGCATGAACGCAAATGGCTTTCGGTTACGGCCGGAAATCTGTGCAAGGACAGGCTGAGGAGTGCGGCGCGGAAAGAGGTTTGTTCCATCGATGATGAGAATACACCGGAGATCGCGGCACCGGAGGCGGAAGATCATTCCGACGTACTGCAGGCGGTGCTGGAACTGCCGGCAAAGTACAAGGATGTCATTTGGCTTTACTACTACGAGGATCATCCGACGGAAGAGATCGCAAAGATCCTTGACAGGCCATCATCCACAGTGAGAAATCAATTGAGAGATGCCCGAAATCTTCTTAAAGAAAAATTAGAAGAAATGATCAGGAGGTAAAAAACGGTGAGTGATAATAATGACAAACGTATCAAAGAAGCACTTGAAAGCATAGAACCCGCTGAAGGCGCAAAAGAAAGAATGCTTGCAAACATTAAGAGAAAAGCCGCAGAGCAAAGTGAGACCGCGCGTGAAATCAACTCGCCGGAAAAGATGAATATGGAAGAGAATATTAAGAATGTAACTGTTAATGCTTCAAAGGAAAGTTCGGAAAACACAGTAAAAGTGGCACGGATCAACAGGATCGTCAGATGGGCTGCGCCTTTGGCGGCATGCCTGGTGCTGGTACTTGCGGGAAGTCTGGTGATCCCCCGCCTTTTGAACAATTCAGGTAAGACAATAGGAGGAAATAACGTGCAGATCGCAAATCCCATTGTGGAAGTCGAAAATGCCGATGCGATCAAGAATCAGCTCGGCCTGGACATCGATGCTCCTAAAGGCGCTGAAAACGTGACTTACAGCGTTATCATGGGCCAGACCGGCGAGGTGAGATTTGATCTTGACGGTCACAACTACACATTCAGAGGTTCCAAGGAGACTGACATCATCATCGGCCTTTACGGATCCGAGGAAAAGGCTGAGAAGCTCGATACGAAGAAAAACGCTGAACTCACGGTTCTCAGAAGCGGCGAAGAATCATACAAAATGATCAACTGGGAGGACGGAAAAACAAAGTTTGTGATAGCAAATACGGATGGAGCCTCCGAAGACCAGATCAAGGCCGTTTTTTCAAAGCTTAATTAACCGGAACCGTCAAGAAGCACAAACCCGGAACCGACAGGCATATGCCGGCGGACGGATAATTCACAGCGATAATAAAACCGACCTGCGTTATTAGTAAGCAGCGGAAGCATATTACCAATCTTATTGACTGAATTAAATAAGGACGATCAAGAAGTAAAAAAACTCTTAAATCGTCCTTATTTTTGTACTACAAAGGCCGCAATGTGTTGCAAATAAACGATTTGAGTGATAAAATTAAGAATAAACAGAAAATTCAACACAGCAAGAGAAATCCCGCATTTCCGGGCCGTTAAGACAGAGGCGGGGGTATCGGTGATTTCTTGTGTCGGCCGGGGGCAAGCCATGACTTACAAAGCATGAGATGCTCTGCGTTATGAGCAAGTAGCGAAGCGGATTGCCATAGATTGTTGCAACGCAAATTGAAAGGATACGGTATGAAGGAACACAGGATTTTGGTAACGGGAAAACAAAAAGCAATGCTTGATGACGTATTCAGATATGTTTCCGAAGAGTTTATGTTGATGAGTACGTCAATTCGATATGATGACATTTCAAATCATTTGGAAATCTTTAAACCCGAAGTGCTTGTCATTTGTCTGGGGGATGAAACTGCGGAGGATTACTCCACTTACGAAAAGCTTAAATCTATGCTTCCAAAGACAGATACTGCGGCATTTATAGTAGGTTCGACCGATGACTGTAACAAATTTATCAGTGCGCTGCCTTACATGGCTGCGGAGTCTTTCACAAAGCCCATCAGCTTTGACAGAGTTAAAAACAGCATAACCTGGTATCTGCAGGATAAGGAAAATGCCAAGAAAGCAGAAGAAGAGAAGAAGGCTGCGGAAGAAGCAAAGAAGAACGAACAGAACGCTTCGGGAGCCGGAACGACGGGTAATGCGGGAGTTTCGGGACAGGAGGCGGAAGGCGCGGAGGAAGATGAATTCGATGTGCCGGGCATAGTTCCCATGACAAACAAAAAGAAAGAACCCAAGAAGCATGTCCTCGTTATAGACGATGATCCTTTGATGTTAAGAGTTGTAAAGGAGCAGCTTCGCGGACTTTACGATGTTGCGGCTGCCGTAAATGGAAGGATTGCATATAAATTCCTGGAAACAAAAAGTACGGACATGATCCTTTTGGATTACGAGATGCCCATTGAAAACGGTAAAGTGGTTCTGGAAAACATCAGAAAAATGCCCGGTATGGACAAAGTGCCGGTGGTTTTCCTTACAGGTGTCAATGACAGCGAAAGGATCAGAGAAGTATTGGAATTGAATCCCCAAGGCTATCTCTTGAAGCCTATCGACAGAGACACTTTGATAGCTGCCGTCAGAAAGTGCATAGGCAAGTAACGAAAATCATTCGAATTCGGAGGCACAAATGACTTTATTGGAAATTTTTATGGGGATCGCTGCGGCACTTTGTACCGCAGGCCTTTTATTCAGTGTCAGAAACAAGCATTTGAATATGGGATACATACTGACCACCATGATCCTGATAGCGACGGATTTGGTGTGCATTCTTCTTATGCGCTGTGAAACCATAAAAAACGCGAAAACACTCTTCATGATCTATTATCTGCTGAATTCATGGATGTATTTCAGCGCCATGTGGACCATAATCAGAATGAGCTCCGGAAAATGGTTCGAGTACTCATTGATCCCCATGGGAATGATCAGTGCATTACAGAGTTTTTTGATCATAGTATGCTTCAACAGGCCCAGAACCATGAATTTTTCCAGAGAGTATTTTCTTGGAAGCATTTGGTGGGTAGTAAATGAAATGGATGTCAGCAAGGGATTTTTGAGCTTCAACACTTACATGATCCTTTGTTACATAAGCTGCGGATCCATTTTGGTATTGTTGGTGTTCTGCTTTATAAGGACAGGAACGATCTTTCGTACCAAGTACGTTATAATAGCCATTTGCCAGGCACTTCTTATGGCCATGTATGTGATCAATTTTACGCATAATATCCCGATCTGGGTACTGACACTGGTAATGAACCCGGTGTGCTACTTCACCTATTACTACGCTTTTTTGCAGGCGGATATGAGGCTGCGTGAAACAACATTGATGGCGTTCGCAAATGATATGACCGACGGATTGATATTGTACAACAGGCACAATGACCTGATACATGTGAACGAACCCATAAAAAGGATACCTGACCCCGAGCTGCAGGCGGATCTTGAGGACATCAACAGGATCGAGGACTGGTTCAGCAGAGTTGAAAGGATTGAAGGGCTGGACGTTCTTTACTTCAGAAATGAAGGGCAGGAAGCCTATTACGTTGCGAAGAAAAAGATACTGGGAAGCAAGAAAGTTTTTGCGGGCACTGTTTACACGTTCCGTGACGTTACAAACACGGTAGGACAGCTGCAGGCGATGGAAAAAGCCAATGACGAGCTGGAGAGAACAGCCAGGATGAAGTCCGATTTCCTTGCAAACATGTCCCATGAGCTCAGAACGCCCATGAACGCTGTCATAGGAATGACGGAGATAGCACTGAGAGAAGAACTTCCTGTAAAGGTGAGAGATTGTCTGAACCAGATCAGCCGATCGGGAATCAACCTTCTCAACATTATCAATGATATCCTTGATTACTCAAAGATCGAGGCGGGTAAGATGGAGATCGTGGCAGAGCGTTATGAGCCGCTTTCCGAAGTGAATGACATTTCCAACATCCTGCAAACGAGGATAGGAGACAAACCTCTTAACCTCTTCTTTATGGTGGATCCTTCGTTACCCAAGGAATTTCTTGGGGACAGCATGAGGATCAGGCAGGTGCTCATTAACATTGCAAACAATGCCATCAAATTCACCGAGAAGGGTATGGTCAAGATCCAGTTAAACCTGGAATGGGTTTCGGAAGATGAGGTTGTGCTGGATTTTCACGTTACAGATACAGGCATAGGAATAAAGAAGGATGATCTTGAAAGGCTGTTTGTGAGCTTCCAGCAGATCAACAGCAAGCGTAACAGAAATGTTGAAGGTACAGGTCTTGGACTCACCATTTCCAAAAAGCTCTGCGAGGCTATGGGAGGAAGCATAGGCATAGAGAGCGAGTACGGTAAAGGAACACATGTTTGGTTCAAGATCCCTCAGAAAGTTACAAATCCCGAAAAAGCGCTTGTAGTAGAGGAGGCCCAGAACAAATATGTCTTCTGCTACAATGAAAATGACAAGATGACGGAACAGTTTGCAAAGGAACTGATCGCTTTCGGAGTACAGGGACGCATTATTTCAAGCCTGGAGCAGTACGTAGAAACAGGCAAGAAGGAATTTTTGTTTATTGAAAACACTTACTATACACCGGGGATCATGAATTTCTTGGACAAACACCCCGATGTTACCTGTGTTGTGCTTATGGAACCCAATGACGAGATCAGGACGGAGAGAAAGAACATCAGAGTGATGAACAAACCCATGAACACTCTTGGACTTGTGCTCATGCTGAACGGCAAAGATCCGGAGTCCTTTGGCGTTGAAAATGTTAAGAAGGGCACGACCTCGTTTACCGCGCCTAATGCAAAGATCCTGATCGTTGACGACAATACGGTAAATCTTACCATTGCCGAGGGTCTGCTGGAACCCATAAAGGTTAAATGCACCAGCGTTGAGAGCGGAGATGAAGCGATCAAGATCCTTAAAAAGAAGCATTTTGATCTGATCCTTATGGATCACATGATGCCCGGAATGGATGGCGTGGAAGCAACGCAGATCATTCGACGGGACATCCCGGAAGCAGCGGACACGCCGATCATTGCACTGACCGCAAATGTTGCCGAAGGAAGTCTTGAAATGTTCATAAAAGCAGGCATGGCGGATCTGATCGCCAAGCCCATAGATGTGAGACAGTTGAATTCAAAGCTTTTACAATGGCTGCCTGAAGACAAGATCAAGGAAAAGAAGGGACAAAAGGAAGACGAAGTTTCCGATACCGTGGTTTCTGATGCGGAGGAAATGTTTGATTGCCTGGATTGTGCAAAGGCTGTGGAAGGTCTGGGATCTACGTCTCTGTTCAGAAAGATCGTAGCGGATTACTACAGAAAAGGACCTGCGATCTATGAAGCTATTGAAAAAGCTATATCTGAAGCTGATTGGAACGACTACACTATCAGAATGCACGCATTAAAGAGTACTTCAAGGCAGATCGGAGCATTGGAACTGGGCGATATGGCCGAGAAGCTTGAAATGGCAGGAAAGGCAGCGGAAGCCGAAGCGGTTGAAATGTATCACACTGTCACCATGAGCATGTTCAAAAAGCTTCTGGATGATCTTTCCAAGTACTTTGATGAGGGAAATGATGAAGATAAAAAAGAACAGGCAATGATCTCGGACGTCGAGCTTAAGGAGATCTTTGAAAAGCTCAGAGAAGCGTGTGAAGAACTGGATATGGACAGGATGGAAGAGTGCGGAGAACTCCTTGGATCCAAGACCTATCCCGAAGACAAGCGTGAGATCATAGATAATCTTTGCGAGGCTATAGAGCAGATGGACACAGACGTTTGCAACAACCTGATGGACGACTATTATGCCGAATGACGGAGGACCTGAATTATGAGCAAAAAAATAATCTGTATCGCGGTAACAATATGTCTGCTCCTTGGAATTTCCGGCTGTCGGGAAAACACATCCGATGACACTCTGGTTCTTGCAATCCGCGACGGTATGTATGCCGAAGCAATAAAAAAATGCCTGCCCGCATTTGAGGAGGAGCATGGCGTGAAATGCGAGATATATGCCTTGTCCGAGGAGGATCTTTACAGCTACGTTTTGAATGATTCGGTCCTTAAAAAGGGATCCTACGATCTTTGCATGGTGGACAGCTCATGGGTAGCTGAATACGTGGCAGAGGACGTGCTGACAGACCTTGGGGCGCTCGGCTGTACGATCGACGATGACATTATTCCCGAGACAGCAAGCATATGCATTCAGGACGGAACCACGTATCTGATGCCTTTTTACGGGAATGTGACTGTTCTGATGTTTAATGAATACACTGCATCGAAGTTTAATTATACGAAAGAAAATCTGGATACTCTGGAAGAATTGCTGGATTTTTGCCAAAGAGCATGTAAGAACACCAATGGAGGCTTTGCATACAGAGGTGATACAGAAAATAATGTGGTGGTGGATTTTTTGCCGATCCTGCGAGCTTTCGGCGGATGGGTCGTGGATGAAAACAACAATCCCACCATCAATACGGAAGAGTTTGAAGCGGCGATGAATTACTACCTGGAGCTGATCGCCACGGAGATGGCTCATCCGAAGGAAGAGATCATCAAAGGTATTGAATTCAGTAGCATAGCGGCTGCGGTTGGCTGGCCCGGCTGGTACAAGGCCAAGGAAAACATCGATTTGACTTACATCGCATTTCCGTCTAAGGTCAATGAGGACAGCCCTTCCTACAATTGCAGCATCTATGGCATATGGACCCTGGGTATCCCTCAGAATTCAACCAAGAAGGAACTTGCAGGAGAGCTGCTCAAGTACCTTATGGATCCCGGAATTCAGAAGGAGACGGTTCACGCCGGCGGAGTACCTTGCAGATACTCGGTTTTGAACGATCCGGAGCTGAATGCGGAGAAACCTGAACTCAGCGTCATCTGCAGGGCGCTGGAAAACGGGGTCTATCGCCCGGTGATGCGTGAATGGCCGAGGTTTTACGCGATCCTCGGAGAAGCGATGAAAAAAATAATGAAAGGCGATCTGACTGTGAGCGAAGGGATGCTGCTCGCCCAGGCGGAACTTGAAAAGCTAATGAATGGTGAGTAGAGGGAACGTGATCAGTCAAGGACTTCCACCGTTTCAAAGCCGTAATGCTTTAAGATCTTTATGACATTTTCGTCGAAAACTTCACCTGCAACGATGGGAGAAACTGCGGGCGGACAATTGATCAATGCGTCTGCGGCGACTTTTCCGATAAGGGATCTGTCGTCCACCGAAAGTGTGTGATGAGGGCTGAAGAGAAGCTCGCAGGGTTGGAATCTGACTTCAGGAAGAGTGCAGGAAAGAACGCTTAAAGAGCTTTCGATGTCCACCTGCGAATTGTATGATCCGATGAGGTCCTGAGCGGCGGCTAAAAAAACTGCCGCATCTTCTTCACTGTTGTAAGGCGACCACATGGTGACCAGAAAATCGGGATCTGCGTACTCACACTCGATGGAGTGACTTCTGAATCCCTCTGCCAATTGAGGGCCGGAAAAAGGTTTGTTTCTTGTATCTATAACGAGTTTTAAAGGCTCATTGCCGTAAAGAGAGTAGCCCATAAGGGTCAGTTTTTCTTTTACGGAATTGAGCTTTTTTGATGCATTAATGTAGTCTTTCTTGTCAATCAGCTTCAACCCCTCTGCCAGAGACTGCATGATCAGATAGGAAGGGCTGGTGGATCCGAACATCAGAAGCGCGTTTTTTGCATCCTTTTCGATACCCTCGGGCGCATTCTTAGAAATGTGCAGAAAAGCACCGCCTGTCAGCACGGGAAGTGTCTTGTGCGCAGAATCCGATGTCATGTCCGCACCCAGAGAAAGAGGGTGCGCGTCTTCTTCCGTGAATTTAAGGTAGGAACCGTGGGCATTGTCGCAAAGCAAAAGAAGCCCGTGTCTGTGGGCTGTTTCCGACAAAGCTTTAATGTCAAGAAGATTTCCCAGGTAGTCGGGTGAGGTCACAAAAACTGCCGCAAGCCGCGGAGCGTCTTTATCCTCGAATTCGTTAATACTTTCTTCAAGATCATCCGGCTTCAGATCGCATTTGCAAAGACTGAAAACAGAATCTTTCGGGCTCATCCATTTGATGTCAAAGCCCAGAAGCATTGAAGCGTAAATGAACGATCTGTGAGCATTCCTTGTGGCAAGGATCATCGGATGAGCAGATCTGCCGCCCTTTGCACGGTAGTGGTTCAAAGCCAGGCAGCACATTGCTTTTATGACCTGTGACGAGCCCTCCGTCGAAAGGCAGGTCATTCTGCTTCCGAAAAGCGCGGCGGCTTCCTTTTCTGCTTCCTGTAACACGCCGCTTGCGTTGTAGAGGCTGTCCGCGCCGGAAACTTCCGTTAAGTCGTCATCGAAGCCCAAAGCGCCCTTGTGCCCGGGCATATGCAGTCTGACTGTTCCTGAATTCTTGTATTCTTCTATAAATTTTCCCAAAGACGATCTTTTCATGATTTTAATATGGCCGGGACCCTTAAAGAGCCCCGGCTTAAGTGAGTTTTATTATTCGGGTTTGATGCAGGTTTCGCAGGAATCGCATTCTCCGCCTGCCGTTGCGCCGCTCACGGGTTCAAGCCCCAGTTCATCACGGGCGCAGGCTATCATAATGGCGCATTCTATTCTCTTACGGAACAGTTCGCAGCCGTACTCGTATATGCCTTTTACATCGCCTGTAGCGTGGTAGGCG
>JAILNG010000098.1 GCA_024691875.1 Lachnospiraceae bacterium
CAGGCGATGCCCGATCTCTGGTCTGCATAGACGGAACCCCTCTGGGATGTAACGTGGGAATTCCCGGTGCGGGCGGAAGAAGCGGCTCAACCCCCGTCGAATACTATATGGAAGATGCCCTGGCTTCAAACGGAACTTTAAGACTCAGCATGGGAGAAAAGGACTACGATCCCGCTTCTCTTGAGATCCGCCGTTCTTCTACACTTAAGGCAAGAAGGACTCACCTCTATCTGGCGGGCGACTCCACATGTGCAGCCTACTATCCTCTTGAGACTGCAGAACCGGAAAACGGCCGCTACCAGACAGGCTGGGGCCAGATGCTCTGTCATTACGTGACAGCCGGCACCGCCATCACAAATCTCGGTTCAGGCGGAACCTGTGCCAAGACCTGGCACGACATCGCATTCAGCGGTGTTCTCGGGCACGCGCAGCCCGGTGATTACTTCATCATCATGCATGGCATCAATGACCAGTCCTACAGTTCCGTGGACGAGATGAAGTCTTACCTTAATTCGATGATCGATGAATGCCGCGCAAAAGGCATTATCCCCGTTCTCTGCACTCCAATGCAGACAGCCAAATTCTGGAGAGGTGACACGGGCAAGGATCTCGGTGAATTTGAAGCACCTCTCGGAGGTGGAAAAGCAGCCTTCATGAAGGGTATACGAGAAGTTGCAAAAGAAAAAGACGTCTTTTTGATAGACGTCGCAGCAATTACAAGCGAGCAGTACGGTATCCTCGGAAGGACCTACGTTGCCCATAATTATCACCTTTACATTCCCGCTTCGGACAAAGAGGAAGACACGCTCCACCTTTCTTACGCAGGTGCAAAAAACGTGGCTTCCATCATCGCAACCGAGCTTTACAAGCTTCAAGTCTCCGGCACTGCTGACGGAAAAGGCGCCCGCATCACAGGTCTCACCTTTAATCCCTTGGATACCGAGGTTATCACCTACACCGATAAAGACGGCAAAGAAGCCGAATACAAGACAGACCGTATCACAGGCATATGCCGTCCCTACGCCGTCTCTCCTACAACACCTTAGCAAGTGCTCCGAGAGTCGCAAGTATCGAACTCACACATACGATTATCTGAAAAGGAAGTTTTCCGAAAGGCCCGCAGATTTCAGAACTGCCGGCCTTTTTTCTTGTATTGTGGTAGGCACAGATTATACCTATGCCTGTAAGCACCTGAATAACACTTGCTATACGGGTGAAACCCACAAAATTTGAAAAGCCGAAAAGGGCGATCAAAAGGCAGGGAAGTGAAGATACCAGGTAGCTCACCCTTGTCCCCCACTTTGTCTGTTCATTGATAATGTCACGCAGGTTCAATGTGTTTGCCCAGAAAGATGTGGACAGCGCAAGGAGTGAAAAGATGAATCCCACGATACCGACCCATCCGCCCAATTTTGCAGAAAGATCTACAAGTGCGCCGTTACCTGAAACCTCCGTTCCGCAGGCAAACAACGTCATGAAAGTGATCAGAAGGATGAGCCCCACATTGATCCCTGTTCCGCAGGCAATGGATGCCCTGATCTTTTTAACATCGCCTTCAAGCCCCTTAACGACCTGAGGGACGCTCATTACAGCGGAAAGTGAAAAAGCGATCATGCTGTAAAGGGCTACCACATTCGATCCCGCAATAAAATGATTCGCAAAGCCCGTGTGATCGTTCACCAGAGTTGCGACCATAAGCACTCCCATTACGATGACCATGGCAAAGACCGAGATCTTTTCGCAGATCCCCACCAGCTTCATTCCGAAAAGCACCACAAAAGCTGTTACTGCGTAATAGATCAGCATTCCCAGCCATCCGGGAAGTCCCAGCCATGCGGTAAGCACTGCTCCGCCTCCCGTGATGAAGCCCACCACATTTGACAGAACGGAAAGTCCCAAAAAGCCGAAGGCCACCCATGTCACGATCTGCTTAACCTTTCCCTTAAACAGCTCCGCCTCTATGCACTTTATGAACTGCGCACCGTTATTGTTGTAGCTCAGCTCCGCGATCATAAGATGCATGACCAGATTGATCGCGTAGCACACAACGATCAAAAGAATGATGTCCCTCCAGGAATTACGGCTCGCCAGATAAGGCACCGATAAAATGCCCGCTCCCACGCCATGTCCAACAATAATGCTGGTGGATTCCATAAATGTAAGCTTTGCCTCTCCGTTGATCTTCTTCATATTGCCTCCTCTTTTAAAGCATTTTCAGCTTAATACAATTCCGTTATTATCCCACTTAAGAACGGTCCGATAACCTAACTTTGAGTACCAGTCTTCAAGATAGGTGAAATGGATCCATGAAAGGTCGTAGCCTTCACGCATAAAGATCTCGGTTGCCCTTTTCACCATCTCAAGACCTATGCCTTGTTTTCTATAGTCCGGTATCGTACCTACGCATCCCGGGCCTCCGATCTTTATGCCATCAAAGGTTCCCATGTTTGTAAGACCGCAGAATGCAACGATCCGATCACCGTCAAAAGCGCAAAACGTTCTGCTGTATTCGGTAAAGTATTGAACCCAGTCGCTTTCAACACGCTGTATGGCATCATGCAAAAGACTGAGTTCTCCATGGTACTCACCGAATGTGATCCTCCCGTCATCGTTAAATCCCGTTTTATTTAATTTATCCTTGTGCAGATCCAGAACCAATTCCGAGAATAGTACGTTATCAGACATTCCCTTAATGTACTCCTGTTCGAAAAAGCCCGGATGTATTTTATCAAATAATGCTTTAAAATCCATAAATCCTCCCCCAAATGTTGCTTTCTGAATTACTAAAATTTTATCATTTCTTGCCCGCTCATACAACGATAAAAACATTCAAATGTGCAATTTCACAGTTGTTTTCATATGCCTTTAAAACAGATTTTCTACAGTCTTTTTTTCTTTACATCATCAATCCTACATGGTATAATCCGAGGAATGCTTGAAAAGAGGTTTATATGAACAGATTTTTCGGAGACAAAAAATTCTATAAAAACGTAATGAGGATCGCAATTCCGATCATTATTCAAAACATGATCACAAACTTTGTCGGTCTTCTTGACAACATAATGGTCGGCAGGATCGGTACTGAGCAGATGACCGGCGTTTCCATTGTGAATCAGCTCATGTTTGTGTTTAATCTTGCTATTTTCGGTGCGATTTCCGGCCCCGGCATTTTCACAGCTCAGTATTACGGCAAACGTGATCATGAAGGTGTACGCGCCACTATGCGCTTTAAGCTGATCATCGCAACCCTGATCATGATCGCAGGAGCGCTCATTTTCTACTTCCAAGGCGGTACGCTCATCAGGCTTTTCATGACAGAGACCGAAGCAGGTCTCGACCTCGAAGCCACTTTCGGATACGCAAAGGATTACCTTGCTGTAATGATCGTAGGGCTCATTCCTTTTGCTTTTGCAAATGCCTATTCCGGAACGCTGCGTGAAACAGACCAGACCACTATACCCATGATTGCGGGTATCACCGCTACCCTTTTGAATCTCACACTCAACTACGTTTTGATCTTCGGACATTTCGGAGCACCCAAAATGGGAGTTGTCGGTGCTGCACTCGCAACAGTCATTGCCCGTTTTGTTGAGTCCCTTATCATAATAATATGGACACACACCCACACGCACATCGTTCCCTTTGCGAAAGGACTTTATCGTTCTCTTTCAATTCCGGGCGAATTGGTCAAAAAGATCCTTTATCGAGGAACTCCGCTCTTCTTAAACGAATTTCTCTGGTCAATGGGAATGTCATCTTTGACTCAGCGCTACTCCACGCGAGGCCTTGATGTTGTTGCTGCGGTAAACATTTCAAACACGATCTTCAATCTTTTTAACGTAATGGTTATTTCCATGGGATCGGTAGTAGCCATCATCGTCGGAAATCTCCTCGGAGCTTCCAAGAACGATGAAGCGGTTGACACAGACCGCAAGCTGATCACACTGTCGGTGGTTGCATGTGCTTTCTTCGGACTGATCGAAGGTGCGTTTGCACCGCTCTTTCCGGAGCTATACAACACAAAGCCTGAGATCAAAGCACTTGCAGCCAATCTTCTTCGAATAAACGCGGTTTGCCTTCCGGTTCATGCATTTTTGAACTCTGCATACTTCACCATGCGTTCCGGAGGAAAGACGCTCATCACTTTCCTTTTCGACTCGGTTTTCGTAATTGCGGTTTCCTTCCCTCTGGCCTACGTTCTGAGTGCCTTTACGCAAATGCCGATAATTCCTTTGTACATTTGTGTACAGCTGGCGGATCTCCTAAAAGTTGCTCTCGGAGCAGTACTTCTAAAAAAACGTATCTGGATACATAATCTTGTAGAGTAAAATAAAACCGGGCGGCTAAATCAGCCGCCCGTTTTCTATATAACTCTATTCTTTTACTGATTTCTTTTTCATTGCCACCAGGAAGACTATCGTCAACACAATACCGACAGGAATTGAAAGC
>JAILNG010000207.1 GCA_024691875.1 Lachnospiraceae bacterium
CTTACATCACTTCATGTTCCGGCAATTGCCGCAAATGCGATCATCGGGCTTACGGATAACAAGATCATTATTGCACTTCTTATGAATGTGATCCTGCTTTTCCTCGGATGCATCATGGACATGTCCCCGATCATTCTTATCGCGACACCTATTTTGCTTCCGATAGCAAAGGCAATTGGTATAGATCCCGTTCAGTTTGGTATCATCATGGTATTGAACTGCGGTATCGGACTTCTTACACCTCCTGTAGGAGCCGTTCTTTTCATCGGTTCTGCTGTAGGAAAGGTGAAGATGGAAAGGGTGGTAAAAGCAACTTTGCCATTTTATGTTTGTATGATCATTACCTTGTTGCTGATCACTTTTATTCCGGAAATATGTATGTTATTACCTAATCTGTTTATGAAATAAAAGGGTGAGGATTGCGCGTAAGAGCAGGCCATATAAGTTTAGGCTTGCTCTTATCGTGCAAAATGGAGTAAAATAGTTTTACAAAGTCTGGAGTCGTTATATGGATTATAAGTTTAAGATCAAAGCTACAGCATTTGATTTTTTCAAAATGTGCATGAGAGAAACATACAGTCTGCCTCTTGGAATCTGCAATATCGTTTTCTTTATTGCGGCTGTTTTGCTGACTGTAAAGTTTTATGGAAACGCAAGTGCCGTCGTCAGAGCACTTTTGATTATCATGTGCCTTGGATTTCCTGTTATTCAGCCTGTTTGTATCTTCGGAAGAGCTTTGAAGCTTGCACGTATGATGCCTGAAGACATGACCATTGAAACGACAAAATCCGGCCTGTTGGTCAAAGTCGGCGAAGCCTCCGAACTTGTGGCCTACAATAAGATCAAAAAGGTCATCAGCACGCGCGATTGCCTGATCCTTAATCTGGGCGGTCGAAACGGCTATTTTCTTTTTAACAGAGTTTTGGGAAACAAGAAAGAAGAATTTACTAAGTTTATTACAAGTAAGACGGTATAGGGAATGAAAGCAGCCGAAAGAAGATCAGCAAAGGTGGGAATAATCAAAAGGAAGTGGAATGAAAAATCTTTGAAAGAAAAGATTTCCGCTCTGGTTTTTATTATCTTTTGCATCATTCTGATGACTGTTTTACTGGACGTTTGGACCATTAAGATTTCCCTTTGGGATTTCAAGTATTCATTGGAGAGTAACGAATTGGTGGGCTCCCTCGTGGAGACGATGGAAACCGAATCAGAGGTTTTTGTGGATTTTACCAAGGGCGATGTGGGTATCAACCAATTGCTCAAATCCATGTCAGCTACGGACAAAGCCGTAGAAAATTTACAAAGAGACTACAAAAGGATCGGGGAAGAAAGAAGAGCCTGGACAGAAAAGATCGATCGTGCGTTTGCGGTGTACAGAAACGAATGCGCGAACTTTATTGCTATGCCTTCGGATTCACCCGATTATTTAACTATAGAGTATAAATTATTCCAAATGCAGGATTATCTGAAAAACTACGGAAGTACGCTGGTTTCATTGACCAGTAAAGCTGTGAATGATTTCTATCAGGAAAGATTTCCGGTGCTTTTCTTTTTTCCGGCGATCATCCTGGCATTTGCCTGCTTTCTGATCAGCATTTTGGCGAGTACTTCCAATGCGATGAGTAAAACGTTGGTTGAACCTATAGATAAGCTGGTGGAAGCGTCAAAGAAAATTGCAAATAATGACATTTATATAGATGATGTGGTGGTTGACAACAAGGATGAGATGGGCGACCTGGTAAGTGCTTTCAATAAGATGAAGTTTGCAACCTGTGTTTACATCACAACCCTTGAAGAAAACAGGGAAATGCTCGAAAAACTGCATGCGGAGGAGCTTAAAAAGGCCGATGCGGAAAACAGGCTGATGCGAATGAGATATGAGGTTCTGCGAAATCAGATCAATCCCCATTTCCTGTTCAATACATTGACTGTGATCAGCGGAATGGCTATGCTTGAAGAAGCCACAACCACAGACAGGATGATCAAAGCTCTCAGTTCTCTTTTGCGCTACATCCTCAGAACGGAAGACAATGAGATAAGTCTTGAGCAGGAGCTTTCGGTTATTAAGGATTACATGTATCTTCAGGAAATGCGGTTTGGAGATCGCATAAAATGCGAGATCGACTGCGAGGAGCAGCTTTACAAGGCAAATGTTCCCACCTTTGTGATCCAGCCCATTATTGAAAACAGTATTATTCACGGACTGGCAAAAAAAGAAGAAGGCGGATACATCAGGATCCATGTTTTTCTCGATGAAAAAGATGAGGAAAAGATCCGGCTGTGTGTCAATGTTTCCGACACCGGCGTGGGAATGGACAGAGATAAGCTGGAAAAGATCAGAAAAGAGATGACAGACGGAGGTATGGGCAGAACCGCTATCGGTATCAGTAACATCTACAATAGGCTGAAACTCCTGTATGAGGATGCTACACTTGAGATCGACAGCGTGGAAGGCGAAGGAACTATCACGAGATTCGCCATCCCCTACCAGCCGTGACACGAAATCTTTAATTGGAGACAAAGATGATAAAGATCCTTATAGCAGATGATGAACCGATCGAAAGAGCGGTTGTAAAAAAAATACTGGACGACTCTTTTCAGGAGGAAGCTGTCACCTATCTTGCCTGCAACGGGCGGGAAGCAATGGAAGTGTACGAAAGAGAAGATTGCGACATGGCGCTTCTTGACATTTGCATGCCCGGAATTAACGGAATAGAAGCGGCAGAGACTATCAGGAAAAATCATCCCAACAGTGTGATAGTATTCCTGACAGCATACGATGAGTTTGAATATGCTCAAAAAGCAATAAGAGTCCGTGCTTTGGACTACCTTTTGAAACCGGTTAATGAGGACGAACTTGTGGCGGTTTTGGAAGAGGGCATGCGTCTTACTCAGGAGGGAAAAGTTCACAGATTTGATCCCTATGAAAGCATTCCGAGAGAAGAACAGTCCAGCATGCGGCAGGCGGCAATTAAAAAGCTGATCAGAGATTATATTGACGAGAATTATGTTAATGACATTTCTCTTTCTGATGTAGCCTCCGAGATGCACTATTCCGAGCCGCATTTTTGCAAAATATTTAAAGAATGCTTTGGAAAGAGCTTTACACTGTATCTTACAGAACTCAGGATCGAAAAATCCAAGGAATTGCTGGGAGATATTACCGTAAATGTTAAAGATGTCAGCAGTCG
>JAILNG010000210.1 GCA_024691875.1 Lachnospiraceae bacterium
TGCAGCCAGGATGTTTTCATGCTGTGCCCTTATCTTGTCGGCAAAAGGTTCAAGTTCCTTATAAACGGGAACTGTCCCCGCATCCAGATCCTCCGCCATGATCTCCAGGGGCTTCATGAGCTGTCCCGTCAGGAGATGTCCTATAAGAACGCACACCAGCAGGATCACCACAACGATCCCTCCGATGACCGGCAGAGCATTAAAAAGCACGTTTCCTATGTTTCTTGCCTGCATCGAAAGACGAAGTACCGTTCCGTTTTCCAGAAGCAGCGCATAATAAAACGTGTTCATGTTCATTGTATCAGACCTTCTGGTACTCTCGCCTTCGCCTTTTTCAAAGGCCTCGATGATCTCCGGTCTGTCCATATGATTTGTAAGTCCGGAAATGTCCGTATCATTGTCAAAAAGAACCGTTCCGTCACCGTCGATCCAGGTTATTCTTAAATAACCCGGGTTCAGATTTTTAAGGATCTCCGCATTTTCATTTTCTGAGGCATAGGCCTTCTGGAATATCTCCGTTTCCACCAAAAGCAAAGCATTGAGCTTAAGGTCGTCTCTTACCTGCTTTTGAAAGAGGTTGTAGCTTACAAGCGTTATCCCGACTGTAGTTGCGACGATCGCCACCAGCGCTGTGAGGCTGAGCCTCAGATTGATCTTTTTCTTCATACATCTTCACCGATCTCTTTTCCGATGGAATAGCCCACTCCGCGAATGGTGCGGATCTGTTTTCCGTTTTCTCCCAGTTTTTGACGTAAAGTTTTTATGTGCATGTCCACAGTTCTGCTTTCACCTTCAAAATCAGATCCCCATACAACACGCATGATGGCTTCACGCCGCAGAACGATGTTTTCGTTGATCATTAAGTATCTGAGAAGTTCAAATTCTTTAAGCGTCAGAACAACAGCCTTGTCCCCGGTGTTTACAACATGTCTTTCATCGTCCAGCATAATGTTTCCGACGATCAGTTTTTCTGACGAGCTCTCTGTCGAGTCCTCCGCCGAACGACGCAGCAGGGCTCTCACTCTGGAAAGGAGTTCCATAACGGAAAAAGGCTTTTTAATGTAATCGTCCGCACCGTCATCAAGGCCTTTCACCATATCCATTTCAGATGTTTTGGCAGTGATCATGATCACAGGTATCTTTCTTGTCCTTGCTTCTGCACGAAGCTTTCTGACTATAGTGTATCCGTCTTCATCAGGCAGCATAATATCCAGAAGCACCAGATCGGGCAATTCTTCTTCCACTTTCTTAAAGAACAGGGCGGCATTTTCAAAAGCCCTCACCGTATAATTGCTGTTCTTTAATGCCATCATTTCTATCTCTCGTATGCTTGTATCATCTTCAACGATATAGATCAAAGCCATCTTGTTTCCTTTCCGGTCCTAAGGTAAAATGTACACCTTTTTAAGCCTTAAGTATTCTTCCTTAAAATGAGGATCACTTCCTTTAACCTGAACATCCAGGTACCTGTGCATGTCCAGTTCATCGTCCTGGATCTCAATGAGCGCTGCAGCTACGTTGGAGCAGTGGTCGGAAACCCTTTCGTAATTTGTCAGAATGTCCTCCAGCAAAAGTCCCGCTTCCATCGAACATTCACCTTTTCTCAGTCTTACAATGTGTCTCTGCTTCATCTCCATTACCAGATCATCGATCACCTCTTCCAAGGGTTCCACATTGCGTGCATTCTTAAGGTCATTTTTCTCAAAAACATCAAATGTCATTTGCATTATATCACATACTGCCGTTCCCAACGAGTCCAATTCCTCTTTTCCCTGTTCGGTAAATTCAAGTCCCTGAGAATGCATTTTTTTAACCGACTCATCTATATTGATGGCATGATCGGAAATACGTTCAAAATCACTGATGGAATGAAGCAGCCCCGACAACATGTGGCTGTCTTCTTTTCCCAGATCTCGTCCCGCTATCTTTACAAGATAAGTTCCGACTTCATCCTCGTACTCATCCGCCAGCTGTTCCAGCCTTTCGATCTCTTCCGACTTTTCTTCCGAGTACTCATCCTGTAATTCCATTGCAAGAAAGATGGCATTCTTTGCGTGCTCCGCCATTTTTACAACTGCCTTTTTGCAAAGCTGTATTGCATAGGAAGGCGTTTCCAGGAAACGTTCGTCCAAAGCCGCAAGCTCTGCCGGCTTCTCATTTTCATCCTCCGCGATTTTTTTATTTCTGACCGTGAACTTCGCCAGATCCACCAATTTATCCGCAAAAGGAAAGAGGACCATCGCGCAGGCAATATTGAACAGACTGTGCACCACCGCAATACCTGCAACTCCCGCTGTCTCTTTGACAAAGGAAAACTGTAAGAAATGATGCAATGTATAGAAAACTGCCATGAAAAGCAAGGTTCCGATGAGATTGAAATAAAGGTGGATGAATGCAGCTCTTTTTGCATTTTTGCTTGCTCCCACCGATGAGATCAGTGCTGTGACGCAGGTTCCGATGTTTTGTCCCATAATGATCGGAATCGCAGTTCCGTATGTTACCGCTCCCGACATACAGAGGGCCTGAAGGATACCCACAGATGCGGATGAGGATTGGATCACAGCAGTTAAAAGAGTTCCCGCTGCCATTCCCAGTAACGGATTCGAAAATGCGGTAAGCATTCCTGTAAAGCTTTCATTGTCCTTAAGAGGAGCCACCGCGCCGCTCATCGTTTCCATTCCGAACATCAGGACTGTAAATCCGAGAAAGATGCTTCCCACAGTTTTCTTCTTCGATCCGTCCTTGGAAGTCATCATAAAGATCACTCCGACTGCCGCAAGAACAGGCGCAAAAGAATCCGGCTTTAACAGCTTTAAAAACACGTTGTCTCCGCTGATCCCCGACAGGGAAAGTATCCAGGATGTGATCGTGGTTCCGATGTTCGCACCCATGATGATGCCCACTGCCCGGCTCAGTTTCATTATGCCTGAATTAACAAAACCCACCACCATAACGGTTGTTGCGGAGGATGACTGGATCACCGCCGTGACAAACGCGCCCAAAAGCAGCGCCATTATTCTTTTTTGTGTCAGTTTTTCCAGGATCCTCTCCAGCTTTCCTCCCGAAAGCTGAACAAGTCCATCGCCCATGGCCTTCATTCCGTACAAGAAGAGAGCAAGCCCTCCGATCATGGTAAGTACTCCAAAAATGTCCACTTTTTTCACCTCAACGATTTATTTTCCCTACTATGATAAAACAGTTCTGTAAAGTCATTCTTCATGTCAATGTAAAGTCTGTGTAAAATCTGCACATTTTACACAAAAATTACGTTTTCCTGTCTTTCATTTTACATTCATCTGTTATGGTACTTCCAAATGGAGGATCTTGTTTATGAAAATGCTTTGGGATTGTTTGGATAAAAAAAGAATCTCATTAAGAAAAAAATATGCCATCGCCATTTTGGTCACTGCGGGTTTTTCCGCCTTGTTCGGAACAGTTCTCATGTTGATCGTCGGTCTGTTCACATCCCTTGCCCCGGAATCATCGGCATGTTTCATCGGTTATCCCGTTGTCATCGGAGTAATAGTTGTCTTTGTTTACGGCTTTAATCACGAATAAGATACAAATAAAAGCTCCCCAAAAAAACTCCCGCCCTCGGTTTTTAACCGATCGACGGGAGTAAGGTCTACATTGCATATGTTTTCGCGAAGTCCTCTGCGGGTAACGGCCTCGAGTAGTAGAAGCCCTGCAGGTAATCGCAGCCTATTCTTTTCATGGCATCCGCCATGCAATCATCTTCGACGCCTTCCGACGTGATCCCGAAGCCCATCTGCTTGAATGCACTGATCATGGTGGGAAGGATCTCGTCCGGTTCTTTGCAGAAATCCCGAACGATGGTAATGTCCAGTTTAATGTTAATGAAGGGACATTTTTTAAGTCTTGAAAGATTTGAGTAGCCTGTTCCGTAATCGTCCAGGACAAACTTGAAGCCCTTTTCGCTGAGTGCCTGTATCTGTCTCTTAAGGAAGCAGTCATCGATCGTTGATTCTTCTGTTATTTCAAGATGGATCATCTCGGGATCGATATCGTACTTTTTTAATATGCCCGAATAACGGTCAGCCAGATCCTTGCGGAGGAACTGCAGGGGCGAGAGATTCACGTTGATCCATTTGACGCCCATGTTTACAAGATCGTTGTCTTTAATGAACCTGCAGGTCTTTTCAAAGATCTGCTCGCCAAGTTCGTTGATCCGTCCGCTTTTCTCGGCGATGTGGATGAAATTTCCGGGCTGGATCAGTCCACCGTTTTCATCCCTGATCCTGGAAAGAGCCTCCGCTCCCACTATCTTACCGGTTTCCGCATCGATCAGCGGCTGCAGGAAGAGTTCTACGGTGTTGTTTTCTATGGCGGTTTCAAGACTCCTCTTGATCTTTATCTCTTTTTCCGTTTGAAAGAGCTCATCTTCCGTCACTTCCAGCGGTGCCTGGCTATCCGTGGAATCAACGGTGCTGAGTGCTTTGATCATAGTGTTCAATATTACGTCCGAGGATTCGACGTCATTGTTTAATTCGATGGTGGCAAAGCCCACATCGAAAAAGAGCTCAGCCGTCTTGGAAACCCACGGATTTCTGAAGCGCGCTGTGATCCTGCTGCTGAGTTCCTTGAAATCCACATCCTTGTCTCCGAAAATAATAAAGCGGCCTCTTCTGTAGTAGAAGATCTTTCCTTTTGGACAGATCTGCCTCAGATACCTTCCGATCATGTTCAAGCCCACATCCGTCTGAACTGCTCCGTAGATATCTCTCATTTCGTAGTACCTGTGGACCACCATGCCCATGCAACGGTCATCCAGATCGTCGATGTGCTCATTAATGTACTCTCTGAGTGCGATACTGTTAAAGACCACTCCCCTAAGTTCCAAAAAATACTCCGGGTTCATGAAAGCAAGGTAAACGACAACGATCGCCATGAGAACAAAGGTGTCCATGAGGAGGTACCTGTTAAGGAAGTACCTGATAATGAGGCCCGAAAGCAAAATTAAATTGTAAAGGAGCATGCTGTATCTTTCACGTCTGCCCGACAAGCGCTTGCGGTACTTGGAAACCGCATAAAAGGACATCAGAATGTAGAAAAGCCCGTTTACGTAAATAAGATTGTATAATTTTCCGAAATGGTAACCAAATTCATCAACGGTATATATAAGTCCAAAAAATGGGGAAAGTAAAGTGATGATCATGCATGCATAGTATGGCGTTCTGATGACTTGCTTCATAAGAGCCGACTTGGCCACGGAAACTCCCAGCACACCAAAAGTGAACCTGTACATTATCAGGGATCTTGTGAAGAACGATGCAAAAAAAAGAAAATTTAAGAAATTAACCAGCTGAAGAGGCATCAATGTGTACTGATTGTCTGCAAAGCTGGATGCAATGTCGATTATTATCGTTACCATTTCGATGGCGACGAGCTGGACGAAGAAACGATTCATCCTGATGTCCAGTCTGGGCAAAGAAAAATAGAAGATGATAATGATCATCAATATCAAAAAGGTCGGAACCACAAAGCTAAAGCTCCACATGAACTACCTCCCGTTTTCCCCTTTTCAGATCCTCAAAGCATCTTCATCGTTCTTTCCCCATCATAAAGCGGTTGTGATAATCATTTTATCACCGTAAAGCCTGAAAGCATATTAAAAAAGAGAGAACATACTATATCTATTTTCTATCTTTATGCAGTTTGGTTTGCAAAACGCTTAAAATTATGATATTTTCATTATGTTGTGAAAAAGCAAAAGTAATCGGGGCGAACATGAATATACTGATCTGTGATGACGACATCACCTGCCGTCTCACCGCACAAATAAACATAGAACGCTGGGTCAAAGAGCATTCCCGAAACGATCAGGTTATCCTTTTCGATAACGGGGATTCTCTTTTGGAGTATCTTGAAAAGCAGAGCGCGGACATCATTTTCCTGGACATTATTATGCCCCTTCTCTCAGGTATGGAAACCGCTCATATCATCCGTGAAAGATCAATGGACGTTAAACTCGTTTTTTTGACCTCTGCCCCCGAATTTGCCGTTGAGTCTTACGACGTGAATGCATTCGGTTATCTGTTAAAGCCTGTAGAATATTCAAAGCTTTCTCTGGTTTTAGACAGGTTTCTGACTCTGCAAAAGGAGGAAGCCGTTCATCTCACCGTTCGTACAGCCTACGGTTACAAGCAGCTCAACCTTGACAATCTGGAGTGCCTGGAAGCTCTCGGAAAAAAGGTTGTCTTTCACATGTTCGACGGTTCGAAAGTGGAAACTACCGGAAAATTTTCCGATTATGAAAAGATGCTTACAGAAGATAACCGTTTCTTTAAAATTCACAGAAGCTATCTTGTGGGTCTCGCTCACATCGATCGTTTCTCCTCGGGCGAAGTCGTCACATCATCCGGCCTTCATTGTCCCATAGCCCGAGGCCTGGGATCGTCATTTAAGGAAGCCTATTTTTCATTGATCTCACCTTCAGATAAGTAAAGATAAAAAAACGGAGAATTGTACTCAGTTTATTGAGAACGATTCTCCCTCTTTTTTAGACCCTTAATCTTTTTATCCCTGCAGCGCACATTATTGTCCATAATGTTTTACCGCCCATTTATTTTGGGACTATTGTACTACTGTTTTTGTTATTTTTTTAACTTATGGTACGAAATGTCGTTTTTGGGATATGAAATGTAATTGTCCGTTATTTTAGCAAATTCTTGGCAAAAGTTCGCCACCGGGCTCGGGTAACATGGACTTTGTGCCGATCTTTGTGGTAAGTACCACTCTTCCGGGCATTTCGTCCGTGATCTTTCCGATGACCGCTGCCTTCTTTGTGTGATCGATCTTGTGGAGTGCATCCAGGATCTTGTCCTTCTCCGACTCGGGTGCGATCACTACCATGGTTCCTTCGTTTGCAAGATAAAGAGGATCCAGTCCCAGCATTCCGCAAACGCCCGAAACAGCGCCCTCCACAGGGATGTTGGCAGAATCCAGCTCAACTCCCACATTGCTTTCTGCAGCAATCTCGTAGAGTACAGTGCCCACTCCGCCTCTCGTAGCATCTCTGATAACGTGGATGTCATGAGTTGCATCTGTCATAGCCTTTACCGCATCCCAAAGAGGAGCGCAGTCACTGGTGACATCGGCCTCAATTCCGAGATTCTCTCTTGCAAGAAGAATGGTACAGCCGTGGCGACCGATGTCCCCTGTTACGATGACGCAGTCACCGGGCTTTGCAAGCGCGCCCGATGTCTTTACTCCGGGCATGATACGTCCTACACCTGTAGTTGTGATGAACACCTTATCAACCTGGCCTTTTCCGGCTACTTTAGTGTCTCCCGCAACAATCTTTACACCGACCTTTGCTGCGGTTGTTTCCATTGCGGCTGCGATCTCTTCCAGTTTTGCCAGAGGGAAGCCTTCCTCAATGACAAAAGCACAGGTCATGTACTCGGGCTTTGCCCCCATGCATGCCAAGTCGTTCACTGTTCCGCAGATTGAAAGTTTACCGATGTTTCCTCCTTTGAATTCGAAAGGAGAAACGATGAAGCCGTCTGTTGACATGGCGATCTTTCCGTCTCCGAGAGAAAGCACGGCAGCATCGTCAGCTGTAAATTCGGGATTTGAAAAGTGCTTTGCAAACACTTTCTTTATGAGTTCAGATGTCTGTTTTCCGCCGGCGCCGTGCGCAAGCGTTACTACTTCATTTTCCATGATACCTCCGATTTTAAGGCTCTTTTAAGCCATCTATTTTAAGCATTTTTAGAACGTACCGCCGTACTGATAGTAAGCCGAGCAGGCTCCCTCATCGGAAACCATGCATGCTCCCACGGGATGCTGCGGCGTGCAGCCTTTTCCGAAGACCTTGCAGTCCGAAGGCTTGCATTTACCCTGCAAAACATCTCCGCATCTGCAGGCGGGATTGGGAACTCCCTTAATGTTCGGAAGTGCAAATTTCTTTCTTGCATCATAAGTTGCAAAATTATCGCGGAGTTTGAGTCCGGACTGAGGAATGATACCGAGTCCTCTCCATTCCGTGTCGATGGATTCCATAACTTCATTTATGGCTTCCACAGCCTTTACGTTACCGTCCTCACGTACCACTCTCTTGTAACAGTTTTCAAAGAAAGGCTTTCCCGATTCCAATCCGACGATGATCACCGCGATGGCATCCATGAGTTCCTCAGCGGTAAATCCCGCGATAACGCCTGAAACTCCGTACTTCTCCAGCATTTCACGGCAGATGGATTCACCCGTAATGGCATTAACGTGTCCCGGATAAAGGAAAGCATCCGCGCTATCCTTTAATGCCATGTAAGCATTCGGCATCGTCTTGTTTGCGGTTAAGATCGAGAAGTTCTTAACATTGTCCCTGATGGCGTGCTTTACCGAAAGACAGGTTACGGGAGTTGTTGTTTCAAAGCCGACTGCCAGGAAAACAACCTCTCTGTCGGGATTTGTCTTTGCCAGATCCAAAGCGTCCATAGGTGAGTACACCATTCTGATGTCTCCTCCCTGACGTCTTGCATCCGCAAGACTCATTTTTGTTCCGGGTACTCTGATCAGATCGCCGAATGTACAGATGATCGCATTTTTTTCCAGTGCCAGCATCACAGCTTCATCAATGTAGCCCACGGGTGTCACACACACGGGGCATCCGGGTCCCGAGATCAGTTCAATGCTTTCCGGAAGCAGGGAACGTATGCCCAATTTAAAGATCTCATGGGTGTGAGTACCGCAGACTTCCATGATCCTTATGTGGCGTCCCTTGTAGCCGGTGATGATCTCCTTTGCTTCTTCAATAGTGTAATGTTTCATTCTTTTTCTTCCGTCTCTTTCATTTTGATCTTCGCGATAGCCATTCCCGCATGAACCATAACGTAATCTCCGGGTAAAAGATCCTCGATCAATTCCGCGGAAACCTCTCTCTTTGCTCCGGATGCATCCACAAGAGCAACGCCATCCTTAAGGCCTACAACCTTTGCTGCCAATCCTACGCACATAACTGTACCTCCTTAATTTTTTTCACGAGCCGCCGCATTCAGATGTCGCATGGCGGCGATTGCCTGACCGAGGCAGATCCCCCCGTCGTTGGGAGGAATGAGCCTGTGTCTGTAAACTTTTAAACCTCTATGTTTAAGCTGCTCTTCAGAAAGCCTTAAAAGCAGCTTGTTCTGATACACACCGCCCGTAAGCGCAACTCCCGAAAGAGGTGCATCCGGGGCGTTTTCTCTTTGATCCGCAAAGATCTTCTCGCTTAAATCAGCGATCTGGCGTGCAAGAGCTTCGTGGAAGGCAAAAGCAAGTGCGCCCTTGTCTTCCCCTCCTGCCGCCGCCAGGCATATTTTTTCAAACAGCAGATCCGTACGCATCAGGTACCTGCCCTCCTCTTCCCCGATCTCAAAAAGATCGGGGGAGAGGAACCCATCGATATATTCAGAAATGTCACGCCCTTCGGCGCAGCATCTTTCTTCAAATTCTTCAGCGGCAAATTCAAGTGAAGTCGCCGCTTCTCCCTCAAAGGTTGAAGACGTTTTGATCGAAAGCACGGCACTGACCGCATCAAACAGTCGTCCCGCACTGGTGGACTTTACAGTGTTCACTCCCGTCCTCAGCATCCCCGGGATCACTTTAAAAGCCGGTGAAACGTTGAGTCCCAGCTTTTCCGCCAGCTCCATGCCTTCCTTTTCTCCTCGTATCATACAGAGCATTGCGGTAGCGATCCTCCAGCCTTCCTTTGCGGAAGCATCACCGCCGGGCTGTTTAAAAGGCACTATGCTGCCGGCTCTTGAAAATCCGTCGTAGTCTGAGATCAGAAATTCTCCTCCCCAGATCGAGCCGTCCGTTCCGTAGCCCGTTCCGTCAAAGGAAACTCCCAGCACCCGATCGTCCGATAAAAGATCATTCTCCGCCATGCAGGAAAGCACATGGGCAAAATGGTGCTGTACGGGGAAGACTTCATCTCCGAACTCATGTGCGACCGCAGTCGTGTTGTATTTGGGATGAAGATCGCATGCGACGATCATATGCCTGCTTTCCAGTAATGTTTCCATGCGGACCGCGGATTCCCGTAAGGCTTTCACCGTGCGCACGTCTTCCATGTCTCCAACGTATGGTGACGGATAGAAAAGGCTGTCTTTTGCCACACAAAACGTGTTTTTCAGTTCTCCGCCCACCGCAAGGACCATGCCCTTAAAAGCCTCGCTCATCATCACGGGGAGAGGGGCAAAGCCTCTGGATCGCCTTATCATGTAAGGCTCGTTGTTGTAAAAATCCATTACGGAGTCGTCGCACCTGAGTCTGATCTTTCTGTTATGCGAAAGGATCAGGTCGGTGTAAGATGCGATCTCCTTTTCAGCATCCTCGTCACTCCTGCATATAGGTGCTCCCGACACATTTCCGCTGGTCATGACGAAGCAGTCCGTCCCAACGTCAAAATTATCGTTATATTCAAACAAGAGCATTTGCACCGGGGCATATGGAAGCAT
>JAILNG010000212.1 GCA_024691875.1 Lachnospiraceae bacterium
TGCCGGTACCCGGTACATGCTCGCCGCCTTGTTGGTGAGCTTAGTGATGAGTTCAGGATGTGACTTTATTAAAGCGCCCGAGACGACCGACCTGGCGTTTCTAACAAGAACACCTGCACCTACGGTAGCAGCTCCTGCGCCGACTACGGTTGTGATCGCGACTGCGACACCTACCGTTACGCCCACTGCTACGAATAGCCCTACACCTACCGTTACGCCTACGCCTACGGTAAGTCCTACGCCGACAGATACGCCGACACCCACAGTGACACCGACACCGGATCCTGTAAAGGCGGTCGATGATTATGTTTGGACGACGAAAACGGCTAACTTGCGGACAGAAGCGGACGCAAAAACGACGCTCCTCACAACGGTCCCGGAGAACACAAAGCTCCATAGGACGGGGATCCACGATAATAAGTGGAGCAGGGTAGAATATGATGGTTTTACTGGATTCATATCCTATAAGGCACTCACTTCAGAACCTACCCCCACACCAACGGAGACACCGACTCCTACCAATACCCCTACACCTACCGCGACAAGGACACCTTCACCGACACCTACGGCACTTCCCACACCGGTTCCTACGGCCACTATGTATCCCGTGCTCGACACTGCAAAAGTCAGCGTGGTGAGCACGGAAACAGTGTACGATAAGGACGGATTGCCCGAAACTACGACTACTTATAGTGACGGGACAGTGGTTGAAGATCTTACGAACAACAAGGGAGAAGTTGTTACTTTAACTTATTACCCTGATGGGACTTGGACACAGGAAGCTACAGACGACGATTGGATGTCTGTAAACTATCCTGACGGAAGCATGGTGATCATCAACGATGATGGCCATACCGTGTTCTATAATGCGGATGGCAGCGGTAAGTATAACGTTATCCGAAAGGAAGTCGAGAAGTACGGCATCGTGATGTACTTTAGGTACGGATCCGATGGCAATAAGGGAAGAGCCTACATGTGTAACTCTGACGGATCCGATAACCGGTTCTCGTTCAGGGAGTACTATCTGTACAGCTTCTCCTGGGGCGGCTTCGGAGCGAGCGTAAACATCTTTGGAAACGACGGAGAGCATTACCACTTCTACATAGAAGACGGACCATTCTATGAATACTGATCGATCAGAAGGCAGACTGATTGATACAAACCCCCGGGCGCTAACGCGCCCTGTGGGGCTTTGCATCAATGGGTGTGCCTTTTTTATTACTCATGGAAGGGATAGAACGGGTGGATGTAGCGAAGAGTAAAAACGGAGCCAAACGCGATTTTTTTCTACAACTGTAGTAGAAAAGCAGAATAGAAACAAAAAAGTGCCTCACTCGTTTGACCACGAGTGAGGCGGTGTCCGTAAAGGACATTTCACCAACAAGCAAATTCAAGCTTTACCCCAAAAACTTTCCCTTAATACTGTCTGTGGGACAGGCTGCTTTACACTTACCGCATCTTATGCATTCTGCGGAATTCGGAGTTTCGACAACCTTAACTGCCATGGGGCAGACATGCTCGCATTTTTTACAACCTATGCAGGTGCTGTGGTCGATCTCAAAGCGATACAGGGCAAATTTGCTGAACAGCGCGTAAAGGGCGCCCAAAGGGCAAAAGTAGCGGCAGAAGAACCGATTGATAAAAACGGAACCTGCAAGAAAGAAGACCAAAATGGCTGCTTTCCAATTGAATAAGGCGCCCGCGAGAGCGCGGAGATTTTTGTCAAGGATCATGAGGAGCACACCGCCTTCGAGAGTCCCCGCGGGGCAGATGTACTTGCAAAAGTAAGGATCTCCCATGCCGTAGGCGTTTGTGGCAAAGGCGGGAAGGATCAGGACAAAAATGATCAAAATAGCGTATTTAAGGTATCTCAAGGGTTTATCGATCTTTTTGGGTACCTTGATCTTTTTTAACGGGATCTTATGGAGCAGGTCCTGAACCAGTCCGAAGGGGCAAAGGAAGCCGCAGACCAGCCTTCCGAGAACCGTACCGAAGAGCATTATGGTTCCGAGAACGTAGAAGGAGAATTTGTGGGTTCCGCCACCGATCACTGCCTGTAAAGCGCCGATGGGGCATGATCCCAAGGCTCCGGGGCATGAATAGCAGTTTAACACGGGCACACAAACCATCTTGCTTTTTCCCGTGAAGATCCTGCCCTTTACAAAGCCTGCCACGTATCCGTTAAAAAGGGCAGCGGCGGCGATGCGGAAGATCCAACTGAACCGGCTGTGTCGTCTTTCTTTTTCCGAAGGCTTCACCCTATCCCGATGCATTCCAGGCATATCTTCACCGCCTTCCTTAATACTTCGCCGTGTTCACCTCTGCTTATCCCGATGAGGATAAAGGTGATCCCCAAAAGAAGAACGGCCGCTCTTATTATATTAATGATAAGCTTTTGTCTGTTCTTCAAGGAACACCTACTTTCCGAGGAGCAGGAATGTATTGCTGAGCTTTACGTCATAAGCCTTTTTGAAATCGGAGGGAGCTCCGATCAGAGCTTCGCCGATGATGTTTCCCTTTCTGTCCACAAAGATCATTGTGGGGAAGTACATGATCTCGTTTGAAAATGTTTCAAGATCTTTGTCTCCTCCGGTCAATGTGATGCCCTCGTATCCGGATCCGTCAAGGATCTCACGGGCTTTGTCACCCTTTGAGGAGCCGTCCATGCAGTAGGTGATCATCTGAACATTATCGTCCAGATTCTTTTGATACTCAGCAAGGTGGGGCATTTCATTGATGCAGGGACCGCAGGTGGTGCTCCATACATTGATGATGGTCACATCGTAGTCGGAAAAATTCTTTTCGGTAAACTCATTGCCGTCCAATGTGGCAGCAGTGAACGAATTAAGGCTTGTCAGCCCATCGTATTGGGACGGACCTTTCGAATTCCCGCAACCGGCTGTCAAAAGCAGAATAATGGCCGCGAAAGCTGCCGGGCGCAGGAAAAAGCCTTTATGCTCATTTTTTCTTGTTATCATTTGTCTCATATTCTTCACCTTTTCTCTTTCGATCCGCGAAGCGGATCAAGTGCTCATTTGTATTTGTTTGATTATAATATAATAAAACAAAAGAATAAAGTAAATTCTATGCCTTAATGAAAGCCTCGCCCTGCACACGCCTGTCGTACACGCTTTCAAGTTCGCGGATCACGACCTTGGCAGGGTAGATGAACCTTGGCTTGTGGCTCAGCAGGAATTTGCCTGCGGGAAGCGCCTTCAGTACTTTCAGTTCCTGCTGTAAGAGGCCCCTGTTGTAAACAGCTTCGCCCTTGGCCTCATTTGAGTAGGTCCCGTCTCCGAGGAAAACAAATTCATCGTTTACCATGAGACCCAGAGAGCCTTTTGCGTGGGAAGACGGAAGGGGAAAGATCATGAGCTTTACGCCGTCTTCGATAACGACGGGGGAAGTGACGATCTCCGATGGAGCTACGTACTTCGCTGTGAATGAACCCACGTAGGCGCGGGAAAAATCGTGGCGGCCGAAATTCCCCGTGTGATCCTTATGGAAATGGGAAACGATCAGGCAGGTTTCCTTGTCCGGAAAGTCTTTCAGGTATTTTGTAAGCTCCCTGAAGGACGCATCCCCGTCTCCCGTGTCGAAAATGTATATGCTTTTCTCGCCTGTGATCAGCCCGATGTCGGCGGACAGAGGGGAGTCTGTCGCGGGAATATATGCAATTTGGTTCGTTATCTCTTTTATCATTTTAACTACCTCGTTGGGTTCAATGATAACATATCGCCGGCCTCATGTCACGCACGGACGTCGGTAACAGGCCTGAAAACGGCGCTTTTGTTGTACTTTTTATGTTATTATTAAGAATACACTCGCTAAATTGCTATTTTCTTGACATCTTATTGACTAAAAAATATGTTATACTGATCGGTAAGGCATATTTTTTCGGGCGGGATATCCCGTTCGTTGCAATAATAAGATTTGTTTCGAAGGGAGAAATTATGGACGGCTTCAAAGGAATGGCCTCTTTTATTTCAGAGCACGACAATATGATGATCTTCATATTTGCCGGCATCAATATTTGCATTTTCATTGCTTCTTTGGTGGTCAGAGCGATCGGAAACACGATACGCTACCCCAAGGGAGAATTGGTAACGGGAACAGGCGCAAGGGTGCAGGTTTCCAGAAATACGGGAAAGAAACTCAGACGGATCGGAAGAACGCTTCTGGTACTGTATCAGATCTACGCAAATCTGACGGCGATCTTCCCTCTGCTCGGTATCATGGGAACCGTTGCGGCGTTGATCACCGTTGCGGAATCGACGGATCTCATGTCAAATCTCATGGTCGCACTCACCACCACGCTTAACGGTGTGATCTGGGCAGTCATCTTCAAGTGCCTGGATGCCATTCTTTCAGCACCTTTGGACTCATTCCTCGGAGTGGTGGATTCAGTTGAAAACCTGTTGGAGGAAGCCGGTAAGGGCGACATCGAAATAGTGGATGACAAAGAGAGGATCAAGGTTACAACAGTCCGGAGAGGAGAAGAAGATGAGGAAGAGACGAACCCGTGACATCGTCATCGAGCTCACTTCCCTGCTGGATGTGGTAATGATCCTGATCTTCGCGGTCATGATAGAGAACAGCAAAATGGTTGAAGCTTCCGAGGCGGAAGTCGCAGCCGCAAACGTGACCATGGAAGAGATGAGAAATGAGCTGGATGAATCGGAAGCGGAAAAAGCCCGTCTGACCGAGGATTACACGGTTCAATTGGAAAACAAGGACCGTGAGCTTCAGGAGATCACGATCAGGGCCGAAGAAACAAACAAAGAGCTCGATAAGGCAAAGGAAGACAATTTAAAGCTCTCCGAAGAAAAGGATGAGATCTCAAAGAATCTGCAGATCGCCGAAAGAAAGCTCTCCGAAGGCGAAGTGGAAGAACTCCTGAAACGTATAGAAAATGCGGAGAAAAAGCTGGAAGGCTACGAGTACCTGAGTGACGTGGTGGCGGTTTACAACATCGGGGTGGAAACTATCTACTCGAAGGATTCCGGAGACATCCTTTACAGGATCCTGACCTATGGTAAGTCGGGAACTTCCGAGGAGGATGAGCTTATGGAGTTCACTGCCAACCAAAAAAGAGACGAAGCCATTGAGCTGATGTGTACAAAACTCGCCACTGGGATAGATGAAAGCCTGAAGGCGGAGAACGCAAATGTCTATGTGATGTTCACTTATCACGACATGAACAGCCTTTACTACGACACCAACAAAACTGAGGAAGCTCTTAAAAGGCTGGTAAGTCAATACGACGGAAAAGTTTATCTGGTAATAAATGAAATTAAAGATTAACGGAGGAAAAGAGAATGAAGTTAATTAAAACTGTTTTATTTGTGGCCTTTGTAGGCCTGGCGTTTGTGATCGGAACGATACTGGGCGGAGATAAGTTCGGTATCGGAAAAAGTGTCGGACTTGTGGATAAGGACGGCAACATTACGGAAGAATCAGTAAACAAGTTTGTTGACAACACTAAGGATGCGATCGACGAAGGCAAGGAAAAGGTGCAGGAAGCCATCAGTTCCCCCACTCCCACACCTCATCCCTACACGACCGTAACAGAGATCAAGATCACAGCGGGAAAAGAGAACATCACATTTTTCTCGGAGCCCTGTGCGGATGGTGATGAACTCGAAAAGAAGATAATAGAAGCTCACACCGTTAATCCTCAGGTAACCTTTGTTTTGGATCTTTCTCTTGCATCCAATCAGACTGCAAAGACTGTAAAGGATGTAGTGGAAAAACAGGCAAAAGCCAACGGAATAACCTACAGAGAAGAGTAAAAAAATCAGCCGGAATGATCTGCTTGATCATTCCGACTTTTTTTATTTGCTGATCGCATTGCTCATTCTTTTATCTATCTCTTCTTTGATCTTCAGCATCTCGTCCTTATCCACCTTACAGATCTTTCTGTCGTAGGTGTAAAGTCCGTTGGTCTCATCTTCGATGTCGGAAAGCTGGGTGTAGATGCAGCCGCAGCCACCCTTTTCGATGATGGGGAAGAGCATTTCATCGTACATCTTGCGGACCAGAGCCGTGAGCTCGGCGGAAGAACGGGAGATTCCGTAGCTGAAGTGGTTGTACTTTGAAAAGTAATGTTCCGGGATCATGTAGGAAAAGCCGCCGCATTCCGAAACCAGAAGAGGCCGTATGCCCGGTGTGAACAAAACATTGTTGAAGTATTGATGGCGACTGTCGAAGTCGCTTTTTTTCTGGACGAACCAGCCGGATGTGGAATCGTAGAGCCTCGTTCCGTCCTTGGCTTTAAGGATCTCAAAAACCTCGTCGCTGTCAAACTGTCCCCAGCCTTCGTTAAAGATCGTGTAGGCGATTATGGAAGGATGGTTGTGGAGATGCCTCAGTGTCGCAAGGCTGTGGTTTATGAAAAACTCCTTACGCTTCTTAGAGTGGCATCTGCCCACGTCCGACTTGTGCTTTGTGGTAATGTTGGGCATGATGGTGTCTCTTAAGAAGCTGTACCTTCCGTTGTTTACCATATCCTGAAGGACCAGCATCCCCAGTGTGTCGCAGTAGTAGTAGAAGATCTCGGGCTCGATCTTTATGTGCTTTCTTAAGCAGTTAAATCCCAGCTCCTTCATACGCATAATGTCCTTTGCGTATTCTCTTGCGGTGGCGGGAGTGAAGATACCGTCCGGGTAGTAGCCCTGATCCAGCACACCGTGGAGATAGATCGGCTTACGGTTCAGTGTGATCCTGGGGACTCCGTTCATTTCTTTAAGCTCTATTGTCCTCAGTGCAAAATAGGTCTCGATCTCGTCGCTTTCGTAACGTATCTTCATCACATAGAGATAGGGAGATTCGGGTGTCCAGAAACGTAAAGGCTCCATGAGCCCCACACTCCGGTAGGCTTCTTCAAGGTTAATGTACTGTCTCGTATCGGTGCTTTCCTTGTGCCAGACCTTTCCGCCGGGAAGACGGATGTCGATGGAAAATTTTCCGATACTCTCGGGAACGCCTTCGATCACTACTTTTAAGTATATGCCTGTGAGATCGGGAGTGATCTTGATGCGGCGGATGTGCTCCTTGGGAACCGGCTCCAGCCATACGGTCTGCCAGATGCCGCTGACTGAGGTGTACCACATGCCGCCTCTGGGGATCCTCTGCTTTCCGTAGGGGTACTTCTTTGAGATAAGGTCAAAGGCGCGGACTTCGATGGTATTGTCAAAGATGGTGTTTACAGCATCCGTAATGTCAAAGGTGAAGGGAAGGTAGCCACCCTCGTGAGTTCCCACGTGGCGATTGTTCACGTAGACTTCGCACATCTGGTCCACAGCACCGAAATGCAGGAGGATCCGCCGGTCGTCCCATTCGGGAGGAATGCGGAATTCTGTGGAGTAGAACAGTACGTTGTTGAGGGGCCCTTTGTGAAAGGACAGGGATGACTGGGGCGGGAAAGGAACGTAGACAGTGTTTCCGTTCAGCTTCCAGACACCGTTCAGGTTCAGCCAGTCCTTACGCTTCATCTGCGGTCTGGGGTACTCGGTCCAGGTCACGGGGCCGTCAGAAGGAGTGACAAATTCACGAAGTATCTTGGGCTCGATCTGTTCGCCGCTTTCGGTGTAAAGATCAAAATGGGAATTTCTGATGACGATGTAGACGGCGGTCAGCGAGATGTAGACCACTACGTCCAGGATCGCGGCTAAAAGAAATGCGCTTCTTCCGGAAAAAAGATTGATCTTTAAAAGGAAGAAGGCCGCCAAGGGAGCGAGGATCACCGCCAGAATACGCAAAAATGCAAAGCGGAAGCGGTTGTGGGCCGGGGTGTAGTTATTTAAAAGTGAGCCGATGACACTGACCGCAGAGAATTGACCTGCAAAGATCAGAAAAAGACTCAACATAATGGGCACAAAGTGATTGGATACAAAAACGAAAAAGCAGCCCGACAGCTGAAAGGCGATGGCAGGGATCACGGAAGTGGAAAAGCCCTGTGAATCGTAAAGCTTTCCGTAAAATGATACTACGATGCCTGTAAGTGCAAAAACAATGAGGATGAGTACAACTGATTTCGTTGTTGAAAGAGAGCTTTGCAAAAGATCGTCAATGCTCATGAAGATCACGGATCCGGTTATTGACAGCAAAAAAAGAGACAGGGTGGCTGAAAGGTTGAGCGATGAAGAGGATTCCCTGGTCATCGGAGTTTCAGCGAGCTCCTGCAGTCCGTGCAGGCCGTAAGCGGAAAGAATGGCGGCAACACAACCGGCGAACAAAAAAATCGGCTCTTTGCACAAAAAAATATTTGCCCCAAAAAGAGCGACAGTGATCAAGGCATATATTATCTTGGCTTTGAACGACAGTTTATTCACGATTTCCCCCTTGAAAACGACCTGTCTTATAATTATATCACAAGCGCACGTTCCTTTTCAACGGAACAAAATTCCGAATAGTCAAAAAATTAACTTCTTTACCTTGAAACAGGCTATTTTTCGCTTCATCGAAAAAATCAATAAAATAGTTTTTATCGAATTTATATTGAGATAAACCATAAATAATGCTATACTACAGGCAACCTGAAGTGTTCGACAACTCCTTGCTATTTTGAACCTACAAAACTTTAAACGGGATTCCTAATTGCGTGACGGATGTCAGGCCGCAACTTCATCGCCGGCCTTCTGATCAGAGAAAGCAGATCTTTCCTTGATCAGAAGGTCGCCGCAGCGGAAGACAGCAAATCAGGCTGCGGTTACCCACCTGGCATGATGCTAGGAGTCAAAATGCGGGAAACGGCACCTCGGGGGAATTTTTTTATGCTTCCTTTAAGCTTTATAAAAAAAGGGGTGTATTTTTTTTGAAACGCAATGATTTTTTTTACGGGTGATATTAGCGAAAACTGAAACTGCTTTTGATTGAGGAGAGAATCAAAAGCATTAACGGGGGTATGAAAAGTAATATCGGTAGGAGGTCTTTATGGAAGCCGGAAAGAAAACCAAGCGTCAGATCGTGATCCAGGTTGCATCGATCCTGTTGATCGCGATAGTTCTTGTTTTTGCGGTTGTTCTTGGAAAAGCATTTTTTGACGGAGAATTCAGCTCTGTCGAATCATTACAAAAATATATTGAAAAATACGGTGTTTTTGGTCCGGTCATTTTGACGGCATTCCAGGCTATGCAGGTAGTGATCCCGGTGTTGCCCGGCTTTTTGGGATGCGCTGCAGGCTCTGTTATGTTCGGCCCCGCCGTGGGATTCTTTTGCAATTATTTGGGCATAGGACTTGGTTCCGTAGTTGCCTTTTTACTTGCAAGGAAGTTTGGGAAACCCCTTTTACAGGATCTTTTCCCGGAGGGAAAGTATCACAAGTGGTCCGATTGGGCCTCTAAAAGCAAGTCATACACTGCTTTTCTGTTTATGGCGATGCTCTTACCTCTCTTCCCCGACGACTACCTTTGCTATTTGACCGGTGTTTCAAAAATGACGGCAAGAAAGTTCATTTGGATCATTATTCTCGGAAAACCCTGGTGCATCCTTGCATACAGCCTGGGCTTTTCCCTGATTAAGTGATAGGGGGTAACTATGGATTTATATGTAAAAGGAGAGAAAACCATGCACTCAAAGCTTAAGCCCTTGGGCTACTACAACTATACCGTCATTCTGACGTACATCGGAATGCTGATCGGTATTGTCGGCATTGCATATGCCTTGGAGCACAGTACCTGTGCAGCCATTATCTGCCTCATGCTTGCAGGTTTCTGCGACATGTTTGACGGAGCCATTGCTTCCACAAAAGAACGTACGGTTCAGGAAAAGAATTTCGGGATCCAGATCGACTCGCTGAGCGACCTGATCTGCTTCGGAGTTTTGCCCGCTGTGATCACTTACAGCATGAATCCTCACAACAATCTGATACTGGCGGTCAGCGCATTATATGCCCTGTGTGCCCTGATCAGACTGGCGTACTTTAACGTGGACGAGCAGGAGCGTCAGAAGACCAGCACTTCATCCCGCGAGATCTACTACGGACTGCCGGTTACTTTGTCGGCTCTTTTCTTCCCGCTGGTGAATGCGGCAACTAAGGTGTTTTCATGGAAAACATCAATTGCGCCTACGATCACGCTCTTTGTGATGGCTGTGCTTTTCCTTACACCTGTTCCTTTAAAGAAACCTAAGCTTTTGGGAAAGATCTGCGTCCTCCTCTGCGGTATCGCGGAAGTGTTCTTCGTGATTTTTTCACTGGATTTTGTATAATGAATGCGAACTTTTTTTACACCACAGCCTTTGGGAGAGGGATCTTCAGCCTGATGCAGAAGGCCGGGATCTTTCGCCCCGTGGCGTGGTTTCTTCACACCAAAGCTTCAAAGCCCATGATAGGGCGTTACATTAAAAATAACGGCATTGACATGAGTCCCTACGGAAACAGGGACTTCGTTTCATTTGCCGATTTTTTTGCGCGTAAAAGGGACATCGATTTTGATGCAGATCCCCGATCGCTCATCGCACCCTGCGACAGCCTGCTTTCTGTCTACGAGATCACTCCGGATCTGGAGATACCAATGAAAGAGTCGATCTACACCGTTCCGGATCTTATTCCGGAAAGCGATGTGGCGGAACAGCTGGCGGGAGGCCTTTGTCTGATCTTCAGGCTTGAAGCATCGGATTACCACCATTTCTGCTTTTTTGACGATCTGAAGGCGATCAAAACCGTCTACATCCCCGGCGAACTTCACAGCGTACAGCCCATCGCTTTAAGGCATTTTCCTGTTTTCAGGCTGAACCGCAGATGGTGGAGCGTGATGGAAACCGAGCATTTCGGAACGGCGGTACAGGTTGAGATCGGAGCCATGGCTGTGGGCGGAGTGACCTTTTCGGAAGGCGCCGACGGCTTTAAAAAAGGAACGGAAATGGGCAACTTTGAACTTGCAGGATCTACTGTCGCGCTGCTTTTGGACAAAAACACAAGAGATAGACTTGAATTGAATCCTGAGATCAGGCTTCGAAAGAGCATTTCCCGTTCGGACGAAACCGCTGAGATCCCTGAGGTTCGCGTGACCATAGGCTCTGCAATAGGGAGATTAAAATATGAAAATCAAACTTGATGCAAAAAACGTTAAAAAGCTACTGCTTCTTGCCGGAGCCGCAGTTTTTAACTTTTCGATCTATTTTCTCGGAAGACTCATAGCCCGTGACAGTGTTCATTTTGACTTCACTGTGGGACTTGATATAATAATTCCTTTTCTTCCGTGGACTATTGTGATATATTGGGGGGCATACGTATTGTGGATTGCAAATTATTGCCTCGGGGTCAAATTCGACAGGAGCGGCTTTGATCGCGCCCTTCTTGCGCATTATCTTGGCGAGATCGTTTGCTTCCTCTGCTTCGTTTTCCTTCCCACCACCATGGTGAGAGCGGAGATCACGGGCACAGGATTGTTCGACCGCCTGATGCAGGCTACTTACACCGTAGACAGCGCGGACAACCTTCTTCCGTCCATCCACTGCTTTGTCAGCTGGATCAGCTGGATCGCGGTCCGCGGCAACAAAAGCCTTCCAAAGTGGTACAGGGCTTTCTCGCTGCTCTTTGCTGTCGCAATATGTGTTTCAACACTCACTGTAAAGCAGCATGTTATCCTTGATGTCATTACCGGCGTGGGACTTGCGGAACTCAGCTACCTCGCAGCAGGATGGCTCGGAAAGCATATGCTTAATAAATCCAAAGGGGATAATTAAATGAAAAGAATCAGTTTTATTTTCCTTACACTCTGCCTTTTGGCATTAACGGCTTGCGGCGCTAAAGAAAAAGCGGCACCCACGCCTACACCTGCACCGACGTTCACACCGACGCCGACCTTTACACCTACACCCACCGACACACCCACACCCACGGCGACCAACACGCCCACACCCACTCCTTCACCCACGCCTTTCATCGCGGAAACGTCAAAAACGGTTGAGCTCACAGATACCTTCGAGATGCTTATGGGAAATGACACGATCTCAAGCATTGCTTCATCCGATGACGGTATCCTTCACGTAAATGAAGACAATACGATCATGGCACAGGGAACAGGAAATGCTTACCTTAAAGTCTTCGGCGCGAGCGGAAGTGAATTCAGATGCGATGTTACGGTCGAGCCCGTTACCGTGAACACTGAAATCTATTGCGGCCAGTGGGAAGAAGATCAGATGACCAATACCTGGTGGAAGATTCCCGGTTACTACTACGGTGACTGCTACAACGGCTATCTGGAAGGTCAGGGAACATTCTATACCGAGAATGATGCATGGACCTATGAAGGACAATTCGTCAACGGCAGCTTTAACGGCTACGGAGCCATGACATTTTCAAGCAATGAAAACCTGGTTTACGAAGGTGATTACACAGACGGCCTTTTCACACCCGACAGGCTTCAAACTGTAAATGTGCTTTACAGAGCAACCTTCGGAGAATCTGTATCGGATATTACAAAACAGAATTATTACGCAAACGAATCCTACTTTGAACTTGATGAGTCCGCGCTTGCCAAGCTTGCTGAGAGCATTGATGTGAGACAGATCAGAAAGTCGATAACTTCCAATCTCAGAAAACTTGTTGCTATTGATGACATAGCTATTACCAACATCATAGAAACTCCTCTGTTCGGATACACGGTTACCGTGATAGTCGGAATGACCGGAGGCGAGGAAGTGGCAATGTACTACGTCGGAACGGTGGACGCTTATGAAGGCGATGTTGTAAAAGCCTACGCTTTCCCCATCGGAATGATCATTGATAAGGATACGGGATCGGGCTACACAGTTTATATGTCTGCACTTGTAAAGATCAAATAGTAAAAACCGGATCATTGGCTTCATTTTGAGGTCAATGATCTTTTTATGCGCAAAATTTTCCCCACGCCCCATGATAGAATTAAAGAGGCAAGTGTTCTTTACATTCCCAACTTGGTGGGATAAAATTAAGGCATATATCATCCGGAGGGTGTCATGAGTCTTCATTTTGTACTTGGGCCTGCAGGCAGCGGAAAAACCAAATATTTGTTTGAAACAGCGATCAGAGAAGCGGATAAGGATCCGGAAACCATGTATTACTTTCTTGTTCCGGAGCAGTTTTCTCTGCAGACGCAACATGATCTTTTGGAGGTGCATCCGAGAGGAGGCATCTTAAACATTGACGTAACCAGCATGGCAAGGCTTGCAAATGCTGCGTTTGCAAAGCTTTCGGGGCTTAAACATGAGTTCATTCCCGAGATCGGAAAGAGCCTGATCATTAAGAAGGTGCTTTACGATAACAGCGACAAGCTGGTGATGTACGGAAGGAATTCACGTCATGCGGGCTTTGTTGCGGAAGCCAAGGCACTTCTTTCGGAACTTCTGCAGTACGGGATCACGGAAGAGGATCTTAAGGACACTTTAAAGATCACGGAAAAAGAGCCTGTGCTTAAAAGAAAGCTGCAGGACGTGATCACTCTTGTTTCGGGATTTAAGACCTGCCTCGGAAATGACATTATGACAAACGAAAGCATGTACGATGCCTTCGCGGACATTCTTGAAAAGAGCGGTCTTGCAAAGAACGCGGTCTTCATCCTTGACGGATTTACGGGCTTCACCCCTTCGCAAAACGGGATACTAAAGGAAGTTTTACGCCTCGGAAAAGAGGTATATGTATCCTTTACGATAGACGAGGTCTCATCAAAGGCTGTCCTTCCGGAATACGACATTTATCACATGAGCTCGGAAGCCGTAATGAAGCTTACGAAGCTTGCGGACGAAGTGGGATGCGATGTAAAAGCACCTGTCTTTACGAAATATAACAAGTATGAAACGGAAACTCTTCATGCCCTTGAGCGAGGACTTTTCAGACACGGCAGAGGAAAAGCCGCATCGGATGGCTCCCTCGTTATGTACAATGCGCAGAACATCGAAGAGGAGACGAAGAGAGCGGCAGCTGAGGCAGAACGCCTTGTGAGAGTTGACGGTTATCGTTACTCGGACATTGCCATCGTCTGCGGAGACATAGATCTTTACGGCGAAAGGATCTGTAACGAGTTGAAAAAAGTAAACGCCCGCTTTTTCCTGGACAGAAAAAAGACTCTTCATGAAAATGAATGCTCAGGCTTCCTGGAGATCATCCTGAAGCTTATGGAAAAGGGTGCGGACACCGATCTTCTGATATCATATGCAAAAAACAGCCTTTCCGAAACGGCCTTCGATGACGCCTGTATTCTGGAAAATTACTGCAATGCTTTCGGGCTCAAGGGCAGCGCTTTTAAGAGGGAATTCAAACGTGAATTCTACGGAAGGCAGGACATTTCCCTCGATAAGGTGAATGCTGTCAGAAAAGCATTGATCGGAGAAGTCTCCGGGATACTGAAGGTTAAAAAGTCGACTGCAAAAGAGTTCTGTGACAAGCTGCAGGCTTTTCTCGAAAAGCTCGGGATCAAGGAAAAGCTGGAAACCATCGCAGCGGATTTTGAGAAAAAGGAAGAGTTTTTAAAAGCAAAGGAGTACTCAAGTGTCTATGACGCTTTGATCGATATACTGGATCAGACGAGAGAGTTTCTGGGCGACTCGGAAATGACAGCCGCGGAGTACAGGGGGCTGATCGAAGCCGGGCTTTCCGAAGCAAAGGTGGGACTGGTCCCCCACGGTTCCGATAACATTACTATCGGAGACATTGAAAGAACAAGGCTGAGTAATGTGAAAGCGTTGTTCCTTTTGGGCGCCAACGAGAACAAGCTGCCCAAGCCTGTGGGAGGAAAGGCCCTGATCTCCGAAAATGACAAGAAGAGCCTTTTAAATAAAGGCATAGAGCTTTCGCCTTCCCATTTAAAGAAGGCGGGAAACGATAAATTTTACATCTATCTGACACTTACAAAGCCCACATCGAAGCTGTGGATCTCCTATCCGTCATCCAACGGAAACGACCGCCTGAAGCCGGCCTTTGTTTTGAGTGAGATAGCGGAGCTTTACACGGATCTCAAGGTGATCAAACGAGATGACCTGGAGCCTGTCACCGGAGTTTTGGAAAATGATTTCGGCCTTCGAACCTCTCTTTCCGAGGAACGAGCCGTAAACGAGAGGAAGCTTCGCACGGAAGATTACATACCCGAGAGGATCACAAAGGAAGAAGCCCGGGGGCTTTACGGCGAAAAACTGACAGGAAGTATTTCAAGGCTCGAAACCTTTGCGGAATGTCCTTTTAAGCATTTCCTTAATTACGGGCTTGTCATTAGGAAAAATGAGACTTACAAGCTTCAAAGCTCTGACTTCGGAGACATTTCTCACAGGGCGCTGGAGCTTTACGGCAAGAGGCTTAAGGAGAGCGGCAAAGACTGGGTAACTGTCCCCGCGCAGGAAAGGGAAACACTCATACGCGAGTGTGCGATGGAAGCGGTGGATGCGGTTAAATCCGGTGTGTTTGCCGACACTTCCAAAAACCGGTACATCACGGAGAGGATCAAGGATGCGCTGACACTCACCGTTGAAATGTTCACGGAGCAGCTTAAAGACACGGACTTCAGGCCATATGCCTTTGAGAAGACATTTAAGCTTTCGAGGGAGAAATTCACGCTGCAGGGAAAGATCGACAGGATCGACACCTGCGAAACGGAGGATCTGAAGGCAGTCAAAGTTGTGGATTACAAGTCCGGAAAACATGATTTTGACTATGAAAAGCTCTACTACGGCCTTTCTTTGCAGCTCCCCACCTACCTTAATGTCGCGACAGAACTTCTGAGTCCCCCTCTTTTGGGCATAGAGAATCTGAACGCCGCAGAAAGAGTCAGACAAAAGATGCTGCAGCCGGGCGGATACAGGCCCGGAGCAATGCTTTACGACATCATCGGAGATACGGTTATCGACGATAAAGCAGGATTTGCGGGTGACAGTGAGGAAAGCAGGGCTGCGATCAGAAATGAGATAACGAAGGCTTTCAGAACCAAGGGGCTGGTAAATGACGATCAAAAGATAATCATAGGCCTGGACCATGCTTTCGGAGAGCCCGGAGATTCTTTAAAGGAAAGCGTAAGTTCCTTAAAGATCCCCGTAACCACCAACAAGCAAAAAGGCCCGGAACCCGAATTCAAGAAAGGTTCAAAGACTATTTCGGAGAGACGTTTGAGGCTTCTCATGGAGTACGCCGTGGACAAGATGGGGCAGGGAGCGGAGAAGATCATGGACGGAGATGTTGCCGTGACACCCGTAAAAAGTAAGAAAACCGATGCATGCAGTTTCTGCGATTTTAAAAACGTTTGCGGCTTCGATCCGAGAAACGGCGGCAAAGTCATGCATCTTAAGAAGTACGAAACAGAAGAACTCATAGAAAAAATGACCGGAGGAGAGAGCGAAGATGGCGGAATTTGAATTGAGTAAAGCCCAACAGCAGGTAGTCGACGCAAAGGACTGCTCTCTTTTGGTCGCTGCGGCGGCGGGCTCGGGAAAGACAGCTGTTCTTGTAAAAAGAATAATTGAAAGGATACGTTCCGGTCAGACCTCCATCGATCGTCTGCTGATCGTTACATTCACAAATGCCGCGGCAGCCGAGATGAAAGAAAGGATCGGAAAAACACTGAGAGAAGAGATGGCTGCGGATCCCGAAAACAAGGTGTTTAAGGAACAGTTTGCTCTTCTGTCCGAAGCAAGGATCTCTACCATCGACAGCTTTTGTAATTTTGTTGTCAGAGAAAACTTCCAGATGCTGAACATCGATCCCGGCTTTTCTGTTATGGAGCCGGCTGAAAATGAACTGATCAAATCCGATGTTCTGGACGAACTTTTCGAAGAGGAGTACGAAACGGCAGCGGAGGACTTTTTGACGCTTGTGTCGGCTTACGGTGAATACAAGAAAGACGATAAGGTGCGCGATCTGGTCATGAACCTTTTGAGATTCGCGGAAAATGAGCCTCGTCCGGAAGAGTGGCTGAACACATGTATCTCCGACTTTGGACAGGAATCGCATGATGAGCTTCTGAATGCTGTATATGACGAGTTTGTAAGTACGATCAATGATGTAAAAAAACTGAATGCTTATTGTACAAAGATCTGCAGCAGGCCTGAGGGCTGTGTCGCAGCTCTGGATACTTTTGAAAACGACAGGATACTTTTGGAGGAATTGACCGAAAAGGCCCACGATTACGATTCCGCAGTGAAGGCACTGAGCGACTTGAAATGGAGCACTTTTAAGGGCGGAAACAAACCTGATGAGGACGCAAAAAAGGAAAAAGAAAGGGTTAAGGGCATCAGGGACGGCTACAAAAAGACAGTGCTTGCCTTAAGAGACACTTTCTTTTCCTGCGATTCGGAAACGGCAGAGAAAGTATATGCCCGGACCTTTCCCGCACTTTCCGCACTTGTGCGTATCACGCTTGAATTCATGAAAAGAGTCAATGAGACCAAGAGGGAAAAGAACGCTTTTTCATTTGCTGACATCGAGCACATGGCGCTCACCGTGCTTTGCGAGAAGGATGCTTCGGGAAACGAGGTGCCTACAGCTGTTGCAAGGGAGCTGGCTGACAGGTTCGATGAGATCATGATCGACGAGTACCAGGATTCCAGTTTTATGCAGGAGTACATGCTGAAAAGCATATCCGGTGAATTTGGCGAGCGTATCCCCAATCTTTTTATGGTGGGTGATGTGAAACAGAGCATATACAGCTTCCGCCAGGCGCGTCCCGAACTTTTTGAGAATAAGTACGAGGAATTTAAAAGCGAGGGACTTCACAGGAAGATCGTCCTTTCACAGAATTTCAGAAGCAGAAAAAGCGTTCTGGATGCGGTGAATGTTCTTTTGGCGCCTGTAATGAAGAAGGACATGACGGAGATCGAGTACGACGAAGCGGCGGCGTTGCATTTCGGTTCCAAGTCTTATCTTGAAGACGATCCGCTGAATCCTGCGTACAATACGGAACTGATCCTTATAGACAAGAAGCTTTCCGATGTTGAGGAAGACGAATCCGATGCTGAAGATGATGACAATGATCCAAACATCGGTAATGAGGAGGAACCGGAAGAAAGCATAGAAGAAGGCGAGACCAACGAACTTGAAAGAGAAGCACTTACAGTTGCTAAAAAGATCTATCAAATGATTGCAGAGGGTTACATGGTCAGTGACTCTAAATCAAAAGCCGGACAGCTCAGGATGAGACCTGTTCAACCCGGTGATTTTGCCGTCCTTACGAGAAACGGCAAAAAAACAACGGAAGCATTTGTTAAAGCTCTTAACAAAATGTCGATCCCCACTTTCGCGGAAACCGGAACAGGATTCTTTAATGCGATCGAGATCAGAAAGACGCTTTCTTTCTTAAGCGTTTTGGATAATCCCTATGACGACATCGCATTCGCGGCGGCGCTTTATTCTCCGTATGCCTGCTTCGGCGTTTCGGACCTGGCGGATCTTAAACTTCGCTTCGGAAAGAATGCGGAGGGAAAGACAAGGATGCTCTACGAAGCCGTGAAAAAAGCGGCAAATGACGAGGCGTGCAAGGGCGATCCGGACTCGTTGACAGTAAAAGCAGCGAAGTTTGTTGAGCTCCTGGAACATATGCGTGCTTTGAACGAGACACTTACGGTGCATGAATTGATCAACGCATTTTTCGAAAAAACGGGCTACAAGAACCTGGTTACGGTCATGCCCAACGGAGAAGCGAGACGGGGAAATCTGGAATTACTGGTTTCCCTTGCGGAAAAGTACGAAAAGAGCTCCTTTGCCGGCTTACATGATTTTCTCAGATACATCGAGAGACTTAAGGAAAAGGAAAGCGATTTCGGAGAAGCGGAAGGCGAGACCTGCGAAGACTCGGTGGTTGTGACCACTATGCACAAATCCAAGGGACTTGAATTCCCTGTGGTTTTCGCCTGCCGTCTGTCCTCAAAGTTTAACCTGCGGGACTCAAATGCATCCGTGATGATGGACAGGGATCTGGGACTGGCTTCCAACCTTGTTGACAGGAAAAAAAGACTGAAAAAGAAGACACTGAAACAGATCTATCTCCGGCTTAAAAGCAGACAAAAGACGCTGGCGGAAGAAGTGAGAGTGCTTTACGTGGCTCTGACAAGAGCAAAGGAAAAGCTTTTTATGGTGGCATCTGTTGACAAAACTCTCGATGTAGTGGAAAAATACCGTAACAGTCTGCTGGTAAATGAGAGCCCGACCTATACGGATCTTAAGAAGTACGGATGCTTGCTGGACTTTGTCGGACCGACTCTTTTCTCGGGGCTTTCGGACAGCGAGATCGAGAGGCTGGAAGACGGAGAGTCTGTAAAAAAGTCGATCACGAGACATGCGGGAACGAAATGCTATACGTCCGATTTCGGATTCTCGCCTTACAGATACAGACAGGAAGAAGCGGCAGAATTGTCTGCGGGCATGGCTCCGATAAAGCAGGCCGGCGCATCAAAGGAGCCTTGGAAGAGTTTCCTTGATGAGCCCGGTGTTAAAGCTGAGATCGAAGCTCAGAAAAATTTTGTTTATCCCGGACTTGAAAAGGCAAAGGCGCCCATGAGAGTCTCAGTGTCCGCATTAAAGCACATAGAGATCGAAAACCTTCGAAGTGCCGAAGAAGGTGAAGCATATGAAACGCCTTTGATGAAGAATATGCCTGTAAATCCGGAATCGGACAATGCGGGAGCTTTAAGAGGAACGCTTTACCACGAAGTTTTCGAGAAGCTTCGCTACGAGGGTGACTACTCTTCGCTTAAAGCTGCGGAGGAAAGTGTAAAGGCTGACGTGAAAAGTCTGATCTCGGACGGTTTTCTGGAAGCTGATATCCTTGACACCGTAAAGGTGCATGACATCGCGGTTTTCTGCATGAGCGGTATCGGAAAAAGAATGATCGAAGCCTGTCGAAGCGGAAAGCTTCACAGAGAACAGCCTTTTGTCTACAGACTGTCTCCGGAGGAATACAGGTTTTACTCAAAGACGGAAGATGAGACCGACTCCGTTATGGTACAAGGTATCATCGATGCCTATATTGACACGGGTGATACAATAGTTTTAATTGATTACAAAACGGACAAGGTGAAGAAAGACGCGGACGAAGAGCTTAAAGCAAAGTATCACGTCCAGCTGGATCTTTATGCCAAGGCCCTTGAAGCGATGACTCGGAAAAAGGTTTCGGAAAAGGTCATTTACTCGGTTACTGCCGGAAAAGACATTTTCCTGTAGGTTATTGAATGGACGAAGACTTATCATTAAAGAAACTCATGGATCTTTCAAAAAGATCCTACAACAACAATACTTTTGAATTCAGCGATTTCCTGACGGTTGCGGAGCAGGATGATTTTGCGGCGCGAAAAAAGGAATTTGCGGGAAGCAGGTTTTGTCTTTTCGGAGGATACGAGCTGGCGGAAAGAAGAATGGTCCGCTTCGGAGACGAGGAGGAATTCGGTTACAACGTGGAGTTCCCTATCTCATGTATAGAGATCTCGCCCGTTTCCGAAAAATTTGCCGCATCCTGCACTCACAGGGATTTTTTGGGCGCTCTCATGAGTCTGGGTCTTGAAAGACGTATATTTGGTGATATAATCGTAAAGGATAAAAATGCGTATTTGTTCTGTCAGGAACGTTTTTCTTCGTTTGTCTGCGAAAATCTGGTGTCTGTGGGACGAAATCAGGTTCATTGTGAGATCTGTGTTTTTCCGGAAGAAAATGTAAAGAAAGAAAGAGAAAAGATCGCTATTCAGGTGAACTCCCTGAGAGCGGATGCGGTGGCGGCCAAAGTCTGCCGACTGTCCAGAGGGGCAGTTTTGCCTCTTTTTGCACAAAAACATGTGATCCTTAACGGGCAGACACTTGAAAACAAGGATAAGACGTTAAAAGAAGGAGACATTTTCTCTATCCGCGGATACGGAAAATTTGTGGTTGGAGAGACTACGGGGCAGAGCAAAAAAGGAAAGGAAAATGTGAACATCTACAAATACATGTAGATGCCGTTGATTTAAAAGGAAATTATGCAGGAAGAGATCAAAAAGCCGGCGACGGACAATAAAATGTACAAAAAAATGACAGAAACGCCGGTTTCAAAACTGGTTATTCAGCTTGGTATTCCGACCACGATAAGTATGCTTGTGACAAGCCTTTACAACATGGCTGACACCTACTTCGTAAGTACCGGAGGAGAAAGTGCTTCCGGAGCTGTCGGAGTAGTGTTCGGACTCATGGCCTGGATCCAGGCGTTTGGCTTTATGTTCGGACAAGGCGCGGGAGTAGTGGCGTCAAAAGCGTTGGGAGCAAAAGACAACGACAGGGCAAACAGAAGCGACTCCACAGGTTTTGCACTTTCTCTTGCCATCGGAGCGCTGATCGGGATCCTTGGACTTGTTTTCATTAACCCTATAATGAGGGTGCTGGGAAGCACGGAAACCATTCTTCCTTATGCGAGAGATTATTCGAGATTTATTTTGATAGCGGCGCCTTTCATGTGCGCAAGCTGTGTTTTAAACAACATTCTTCGTTTTGAAGGTAAAGCTTTGTATTCGATGGTTGGCCTGGTGTCAGGCGGTCTTTTAAACATCTTTGGTGACTGGCTTCTGATCGGTGAGATGAATATGGGAGTGTCCGGCGCGGGCATTGCCACAGCATGCTCTCAGGTGTTCAGTTTTTCTCTTCTTTTGATCCCTTTCTTTACGGGAAAGAGCTCCGGAAAGATCAGGTTGAAGAGCATAACACTGAGCTTTGAACTCATTTCGGACATTTGTAAAACAGGTTTTCCGAGTCTTGTACGTCAGGGCTTTGCAAGCTTCTCCACCATGCTTTTGAACAACTGTGCAAAGGTCTACGGAGATGTGGCTGTTGCAGCCATGTCCATTGTAAACCGTGTCTGCTTTTTCACTTTTGCAACCGCACTTGGCATCGGACAGGGCTTCCAGCCTGTCTGCTCTTTTAACTACGGAGCGAAAAAGTACGGAAGAGTCAGAAAGGCCTGCATCTTCACTCTCCTTGCGGGAGAGACGTTACTGGGCATTGTTGCTGTCATCGGTTTCTTTGTTTCCGACAAGATAGTAGCCATTTTCCTGAACGAACCTGAGGTCATCCGCATCGGAACAACCGCACTTGCGGCCCAGTTCATCGGACAGATCTTCCAGCCGCCCACGGTCTGCACCAACATGCTCTATCAAAGCGTAGGAAAGAGCGGCGTAGCAACCTTCATTTCCATGGGCAGGAACGGACTTTTCTTCATCCCTGTCCTCCTGATCCTGACTTCAACCCTCGGCCTTCCGGGCGTCCAGTACTCACAGGCGATAGCCGATGTGCTGACATTCTTCCTGGCTGCACCTTTCGGAGTTTCGTTCTTAAGAAAACTCAAGGTGATGGAGAGGGAGAACGCAATAGAGGAAAAAGCACCCGAGAAGTGACAGACTTGAATGATAAGGGTTTTAGAAGAATATACTTTAAAGAAAAAAGAGGCTGAACGTCAGCCTCTTTTAATATGCCTGAGATTAAAGCGCGTGTATCAGATACGCGATCATTGCTTCGGTGAGTGTGGACAATATGAAGCCAAGTCCGAAGCAGGAAAGGTACGCACTGAAGTTTTTCATCTGCCGCACAAAAGATGTCCAGGTGATTGAGATAAGTTTGTAGTAACCGAAGATCGACGCAAGTCCCACTCCGACGGACCAAATGATCAGACTCTTGAATTCACCGGATGTGAAGATCTCCTTTCCGGAAAAATAGATCAGGAAGAAAAGGAGAGGGATTATCATTCCGATGACTGAAGCGAGGGTGAACCGGTCACAAATGGCATTTGCGGTTCTCTCCGGGTCGTTTCTGATCACGGCAGGGCTCTTTGAGGATTTCTTTAAGGTCCTGAACTCGCGCAGTTTCTTTGCGATAGTTGAAAAATCTTTTTCACGATAGGACTGAAGAATGTCGTCTGCCAGTCGCTGCAAAACATCATTGTAAGGATTTGCAGTGAGGTAGCTCTTGTTTTCGCCGCAATCGTAGTACATCAGGTACACCTTATCGTTAAAGGAGTAAGTGATCTTCAGGAAAATACGCTGGAAAACATTCACCCTGTATTTTGCTACTCTTGTGAGCTCGGGTGGCAGGTCGTTCTGCTCGCTCATCTGATCGAAAACGGAGCCTGTGTTAAACGTGGTTTCACGTATGCGGAAATTGAAATCCGCCGTGCTGATGGATGTTATGGGAGTGCTGCTTTCGTAAACAGCCACCGAATGGGTGTCAAACTCCGGTTTAAGCTCCGTAAAGAAAGGCACCATGTCCTCCCTCAGCGTGGACATGAAAAGAATATTATGAGCTTCGGAAACGTGGATTTCCGAAGAAACTTCAACTTCGCTGATAATGTTTCCCGAACCCTTGCAGTTGTGACACTTAATCTTGCCCATGCCCTTACAGGTCTTACAGTTGACCTGACCGGATCCGTGACAGATGGGGCAGGGAACGCGCCCGGTAGAATCGCAGCGTTCGCATTTTGTGAAGCCGCTTCCTTCACAGTCGGGACAGGGGATGATGTGTCCCTCCTTTGACTTGTCGTTGGTCTCGTCAATGAGCTTCCCGGTTCCGTCGCAGGTCTTGCAGGGAAGTTTGCCGCTTCCTTCACAATCCGGGCACTGTATAAAGCCTTCACCGCCGCATTCGCCGCAGGTGGCTTTTCCGCTTCCGCCACAGTCGGGACATGTTTTTACGCCTGTTCCGCCGCATTCTTCACATACGTCGGTGTAGGTGGTTCCGGGAACTACCATGACCTGCTTGTTTTCCTTGAAGTAGTCATTTATATCAAATTTAAAATCCCAGATGCCGTATTCAGTAGCATAGTGCTTCCGATCCGTGTTTCTCTGGGCTTCTCCGCCGCGGGTGGTTTCATAAAGAGATCTTTGTTCGTAAGAAATAAGATTTTGAACGAAAGTTTCGGGACAAACCTCGATCTTTTGAATGGTCATTTCGCTTTCAAGCTTACGCAGATAGGGAGTGGAACCCACGTTAAAAACGGCAGTCATCGCTTTTCTGACTGCAGGCTCGAATTTTCTTCCGTCGCCGGCCATATACATTTCACCGTTTTTAATACACGTCTGGTTACCCATGCGAACCCCAATTCCGATCCGGCCGTCAGGCGGTTTAGATGCCGACAGCCTTGTGATCAACTGCGCGGCAATTAATCATTACGGCTTGAAAACTTAAAAACATACACCATATATTCTACCCATATTTTTGAATTTTTCAAGTCCTATATTCCTCACTACGTGTAAACTGCCAAAACCCCCGACTTTACACGTAGCCTCCGCCTCGGGAAGCCCCGAGAAGCCCCGGGAAGCTCCGGAAGCGGTCGCAGCCCCCGCCCGTCAAGCAGGCATATGCCCGGCGGACCATCTGCGAACTGTAACTCCATCTTTAAGCAGAGCATTCTTCACCGTATATTTACTGGACAAAGCTTTAAAGGATTGGTATCATAAAGGGACAAGCATAAGTCTTTTTTGAGACTTAAAAACAGGAGAAGGAAAATGAAACAGACTACACAAGACA
>JAILNG010000008.1 GCA_024691875.1 Lachnospiraceae bacterium
CCCTCCCCTCTTTACTTGTTTCTTTTGGCAAAAAGTGATATTATTAAGAATTGTTGGAAAGTTTTTTCCAATTTTAATTAGTTCAGGAGGAATTTTTATATATGGCATGTACCACGATTCTTGTGGGTAAGAAAGCGTCAAATGACGGATCCACAATGATAGCACGAAATGATGACGGCTCTTTCGATGAAAAGAAACTTATAGTCGTAAAGCCCAAAGATCAACCCAAGAAATACAAAAGTAAGATCGCACATCTTACTGTCGAATTACCTGACAATCCTTTAAGTTACACCGCTTCTCCCAGTGTTGACAATAAAAAAGGCATATGGGCAGCCTGCGGCATAAATTCTGAAAATGTGGCAATGACTGCCACTGAAACAATAACCAGTAACGCCAGAGTTCAGGGTGCGGATCCTCTCGTTGTTTACAGCAAAAAAGATCCCGAAACAGGAAAGGAAGTTATCGGTGGTCTCGGTGAAGAAGATTTCGTAACCACCGTTCTCCCCTACATCCACTCCGCAAGAGAAGGTGTCAAGCGTTTGGGCGGTATGCTTGAAAAATACGGCACCTACGAAAACAACGGTATAGCATTCTCTGACAATAACGAGATCTGGTGGCTGGAAACCATCGGTGGCCATCACTGGATCGCAGCCAAAGTAAAAGATGATGAGTACGTCATCATGCCCAACCAGTTCGGTCTCGATCACTTCGATCTGAAGGATGCTTTGGGAAAAGCCGAGAATTACATGTGCTCTGCTGATCTCAAGGAATTTATTGAAAAATACGATCTTGACACCAACCTTTCTTCCGAATTTAATCCCAGAAGGATCTTCGGAAGCCACGATGATTCGGATCATGTTTATAACACACCCAGAGGCTGGTACATGGGAAGATACTTCAGCCCTTCCAAGTACAAGTGGGACGGTCCGGACGCCGATTTCACACCCGAGTCCGACAACATTCCCTGGTCCATGAAGGCCGACTGGAAGATCACTGTCGAGGACGTTAAGTACATCCTTTCCTCCTACTATCAGGGAACTCCTTTTAATCCCTACAGTAAAGCCGATCTTCCCACCAAGGGAGTTTATCGCCCCATCGGCGTAAACCGCACAGGCGTAATGGCTATCCTGCAGATCAGGAACAATGTTCCCAAGGAGATTGCAGCTCTTGAATGGATCTGCTTCGGTGCGAACCCTTTCAATGCGGTTCTTCCGATCTACACCAACACCGACCGGATCCCCGATTATCTGAGCAAAGTCACAATGGACGCAAAGACAGATAACTTCTATTGGACCAGCAGGCTCATCGGAGCACTTGCAGATCCCTGCTTCGGAAGCTGCATCCAGCTGATCGAGCGTTATCAGCATGCAATGGCAAACGCAAGTCGCAAGATTGTAAACGAGTCCGATGAAAAGATGATCTCGTCCAAGAATTTCAGCCTGATCAAGGACGCCAACATCCGACTTTGCAAAATGGCTGAAAGGGAATCCACAAAAGCTCTCACTTCCGTTCTTGCAGAATCAAGCAAGCATATGAAGTGCGGATACTCAAGAGCAGATAATTAGAATTCAAAGCATTAACCGTGGCATCATTCTTATGGGGGCATGTGATACACGGATAAAGCGCGGAAAATCCGCCAAATATAATATTTGTCATGTGAAAGGAGAAGGTTTTATGACAAACGCACAATCCAGGAGAGCCACACTTTTCGTCCTCCCGATCATTTTCCTAATTTTGCTGTTGCTCAGCGTTACGGACTTCATTGTAATAGGCAGACATGAATCAAGTATTGTAATGCCGGTAATATCACTGATCTTTAACGTTCTCGTGATCCTGTCCGGTCTTTTCGTGAGACTGCGCTACAAGAATTCACTGTTATCGGGACTATTGTTCCTGATAGGCGGATCCGTGGCATTTTTGGTTTTCTCACTTGTAACTATCGTTCCGGTAATATATGCCTACGCGTTCCCTATCATGATCGCCTCCACTATTTACCTCAGTAAAAGAGTGACCATCATCTGTGACTCCACATTGGGCATTGCGGTTATAATCATCGCGATCAGAATGACTTCTCAGGGAAAACTTCCTTCCGACGATCTGATCGCTCTGGCAGTTGCTACATTGAGCTGTATCATTGTTTCTCTTGTAGGCGTTTACCTTCTTGAGAAAGCTCAGGGAGAAAACTCTTCCACTATCGAAGAAGGCGCACGTTCCAGTAAGGAAACGGCAGCTAAAGTCATCGACATTGCCGGAGAGATCCAGAAAAGTTTCGAAGCTTCCTCCGATGCCGTAAGCGATCTTGAGCAGTCTCTCGAGCAGAACCAGACCTCGGTTGCGGGTATTGCGGACAGCATGGAAACCAATGCGGAAAGCATACAGAAGCAGGCTCTCATGTGTTCCGAGATCAGCGGAGCAACAACAAAAGCCGAAGATCTCATTCATGAAACCCTTGAAACCTTCAAGATCTCCGAAAGCACCGTTAAGAGCGGTACAGAGGTCGTGGAAGAACTTGCCGGCCAGGCAAAGGTGGTAAAGGAATCCAGTTCCAAGACCATAGACAGCACAAAGCTGCTCGTTCAGAAAGTAGCTGAGGTTCGTAACACTCTGGCAGTAATCTCAAAGATTTCCGGAAAGACGAACCTTCTTGCACTTAACGCCTCCATCGAGGCTGCTCGTGCAGGTGAAGCAGGAAGAGGCTTTGCAGTGGTTGCAGACGAGATCCGTCAGCTTTCCGAGCAGACTCAGAAAGCCACAAACGACATCGGTGATGTCATCGAATCTCTCGAAGAAGAAGCAGGAAAG
>JAILNG010000010.1 GCA_024691875.1 Lachnospiraceae bacterium
TGATCGTTACGTTGTTGTCTGCACCATACTTATTAGCTTTAAGGGAAATACCGGTAACGCCTACGAACTCTCCGGCTGTGTTTGAAACAAGCCTCTTATCATCGTGAGCTCTCTCACCTTTCACTGTAGCAGAGCTTGTAGCACTGCCTGATGCTGTATATACGCCATTATTAAATACAACCTTTACTTCTGCAGGCTGATTTTTTACAGTACTGTCTTCCTGCTTGGCATTTTTAATGAGATTATCGATCTCCGCCTGCGAATAAGTGGCATTTTCAGCAAGATTCAATGTAAGTGTTGTACCTACACTGTCCCAAACAGCGGATTCTCCGCCGGCTTTTGCATGTTGGTTTGCCTTGACGGAAGCGCATCAATAATATCGGCAGGACCTAAGTTTGGTATTTATGACACAAATCTTAAGGCTTATATCACATCGGATGTAACAAAAGCCTTAAGGTTGGTGTCATAAATACTAAACTTAGGTCCTGCTGATGTTACGGCCGCGCTTCCGTCAAGGGAACCGTCAAGAAGCTTCATGGTGTTGAATTCTGTATCGGTTGAAATTCTGTCAAGCTCGGACTGGAGCTGCTTAATTTCATCCTGAATGTTACCACGGTCTTCATCTGTTTCTGTTCCGTTTGCTGCCTGAACAACGAGTTCTCTCATTCTCTGAAGGATGCTGTGAGATTCCTGTAATGCGCCTTCTGCTGTCTGAATGAGTGAAATACCGTCCTGAGCATTGGAAGAAGCCTGATTGAGACCTCTGATCTGGCTTCTCATCTTCTCGGAAATAGCAAGTCCTGCTGCATCATCTGCTGCACGGTTGATTCTATAACCGGATGAAAGCTTCTCAGTTGACTTCGAAAGGGTTCCTGTTGCAATACCAAGCTGTCTGTTGGTGTTCATTGCTGTCATGTTGTGCTGTACTATCATTGCCATAATATTTTTCCTCCTTGATTGTGTAAGAAATTTTTTATTTTCTTATGAGCCCGCATCCTTACGAGCCTTTGTTTGCAATTATTTTGAGATTAGATTACCTCCGACCTAGGATTCGAAGCTATCTTATCTCCACGTTTTATTTATCGGCAATTTCATTCCCGACTTAACCCTTTTTTGAAAAATTTTTTTGATATGCGTAATTATCCCCATATTTCCTGCTTTTTCCCCCCCAACGCAAATGCTCCCCGATTTCTCGAGGAGCATTTCGTTTTCTCTCTATATTCTTTTAACTTGTTTCTCTTGGATCAGCCCTTGACCGCTCCGCCTGTTACGCCTTCAACGTAGTACTTCTGAAGGAACATGAAGAGGATGGTGATGGGGATCGCAACAACTACGCCGGCGGCGCAGAAGTGGGTGTAGTGGGCGGAATTGTTGGACTTGGTGATCAGGTTCTGCATTCCGACAGCGACGGTCATTCCGGCGCTGGTGCCATGTGCGATGTACTTTGCAAAGATGAAATCGCCCCAGGGTGCCATGAATGCGGTAAGGATCTGGTAAATTACGATGGGCTTTGCCATGGGTAATGTGATCTTAAAGAGAACCTGAGCTCTTGTTGCACCGTCGATTCTTGCCGCTTCATCCAGGGATCTGGGCACGGTATCGAAGAAGCCCTTTGATACGTAGTAGCCCATTGCGGCGCTGGCGGTGTAGATCAGGATAAGGCCGGGAACGGAACCTGCTCCTGTCCAGCCGATCTTACTTAATATAGTATAAAGAACGATCATGGTGATGAAGCCGGGGAACATTCCCAGAACCAGCATGATGTTCATCAAAGCTTTTCTTCCTCTGAATCTCATTCTTGACAAGGTGTAACTTGTGCAGAGAACGATAAATGTGTGGATCACGGATGAAACCGCAGCTATGATAAATGTGTTCTTGTACCACAGCAGGAACTGTACCGTTTTATCCGGATCTTCGACAAACAGTGCTTTGTAGTTTGCCCAGCTCCACTGCTTGGGGATAAGGTATCCCACCTGTCCGGTGCTTTCACCGCGGAAGGATTCAAAAACTATGCAAACGAAGGGGATCAACCATATGATCGACATCAGAACAAGAATAATGTAAATAATGGTGTTTCCGATCGTTGATTTGGCTTTCATGCCCATATGCTTACGATTACTGCTCATTGGAAATCCTCCTCATTCTTATTTGACGGCATCAGGTTGTAGGAGATCACTGAGATCGTCGATACTACAACGAAGATCATGATGGCGATGACCGCTGCCAGCTTGTAATCTGACGTCGCACCCGTCGTGATGTTGAACAGCCAGGTTATGAGCAGGTCCGTGTCGGAAGCCGACGTTCCGAAAACCGTGTAGTCCGGATTTGACACCACTCCACCGCTGGTCAGGAGGTAAATTACGTTAAAGTTGTTGATGTTTCCGATAAAGCTTGTGAGCAGGTAAGGACCTGTCACGAAAAGCATATAAGGAAGTGTGATCGACTTAAACTGCTGGAAAGGATTTGCGCCGTCGATCCTTGCGGATTCGTAAAGATCCTGCGGGATGTTCATGAGTATGCCTGTTGCAATGAGCATCAGATACGGAATTCCGATCCAGATGTTAATAAGGATAACAAGAATACGGGCATATGTTGAATTCTGCCAAAACTCTATCGGCCAATCGATGAGTCCCAGCTTGATCAAAAATCCGTTTATAAGTCCGTTCTTTGAGAACAGCTTTGACACATACATAAGGGAAACAAACTGGGGAATTGCGATGGTGAGGACGAGGATTCCTCTCCACATCTTCTTGAACTTGATCCCTTTTTTGTTGATCATAAGGGCGACAACTATGCCCAGGAAGTAGTTGGTGAAGGTTGCAAAGAATGCCCAGACCAGCGTCCAGCCCAGGATGTGAACAAAGGTGTAACCAAGGTTCGAACCCGAGGACGCAGAAAAGAGATTCTTGAAGTTTTCAAGTCCAACCCAGCTGAAAAGCACTGTGTATCCGTTGTGTTCCGCATCGTAGTTGGTGAATGCGATGAAGATCATGAAGATGATGGGCAGCACCATGAAAACAACGATACCTGTCATGGGAAGCGCCAGCAGTGTCTTGTAGAACTTTTCGTCCACAAGTGCCTTGAGATCCTGCCCTGCAGTCGTCAGTTTCTTGCCTTTACCCAACAGCTCTTCCGAGATCTTGTTCTGGCGGATGTTTTCTCTCCACGCCCAGATGAAGGCGATACAGAAGATTATTGTCAATAAGGCATATAACAGGATAAAGAAGGAATTGTCTCCCTCTACATTTACGTAAACGTCGTAGATCGGATCGTAAACCCTTTTAACAGCTTCCGTTCCGAGCGTTCCCATCTTCTGAAGCCATCCGATACCGGTCGTGATCATGTAGGTTATGAACACAGCTTCGAAAAAAAGGAAAAGTAATCCGCGCATTATCTGGCCGCGAACAATGTTACCGAATCCCATTATCAAATAAGAAACTCTCGTTATCCATGAGCCGTTTTTAAAGGTTGTCACGATGTCAGAGAGCTCTGTTCCGACTGCTTTAAAAAACTTTTTAAAGCTGTTCTTTTTATTTTCTGATGTAGTACGTTTCATTCGAACGCCCCTCCCAAATCTTGCGTAGATTACCTTTTCTTTCTTTTTGTTCTGTTGAATCCTTTTGTCTTTAACAGTCAAAAGGGTATCGAGAATGCGCAGTGGCACTCTCGATACTCAAATGAAGTTTAGATCAATTTATTATTTTGCGATGAGTTCAACAGTAAGATCTGCGTTGAGCTTAATGAAGTAAGTTCCGTCTGCTTCTACAACAAAGTTGCTTGAAGGATAAGCTACATCCCAGTTCTTGCCCTGACGTACCTTGAACTCTACGCCCTTAGCCATTGTGTAGCTTTCTGTTGTCATCCAGCTGCCGTCTGCTGCGATCTCCATAGGAAGGTCGATCGTCCATCCGTCGCCGTTGATGCTTCCGATTACTGTGAAGCCGTAGATGTCGCTGGACTTCTCAAGCTCGATCTTACCGGAGTTGCTGTCCTTATCGTAAGTAAACTTAACGAAGTAATAGCCGGGAGTCTCAACTACATAGTTTGATCCGTCTGCCTTACCGTCACCGCCGATGTTTACTGTCCAGGACTTACCCTGACGAGCCTTGAACTCATCAAACTCGGCAAACTTGATCTTATCTGAATGCCATACGCCCTTGGAGTCGCAAACCATCTCGATGTCTGTTGCCCATCCGTCACCGTTCATGGAACCGATGATGGACCAAGCTTCCTTCTCATCAACACTCATTGCGAAGAGACCGCTGATGGTGTCCTGATAGTCCTGAAGAGCCTTCTTGAGCTCAGCATCTGTTGTAGCTGTCTTTGCGGATACTGCATATACTTTCGCGATGTCCCACCATGAGCCATGGATCTGGCCCTGAGGAATAGCGTACTTGTTCTGCTGACCGAGAGCTGAAAGAGCTACGTCCTTCTGAACTGCTTCGGAAGCCATTGCTGCCTTGTTGGAAGGTCCCCAACCCTTGGATTCGAATCTCTGGATCTGGCACTCTTCTCCTGTGAGATAAAGAGCGAGTTTCTGAAGAACTGCTGCTCTCTTCTTGTCAACCTGAGGCTTTACACCGAGAAGCTTGTTTCCTGAGAAGGAACCGAGATGATACTCCTTACCGTCTACTGTGAAGGAAGGAAGATCTGTTGCTCCGAAGTTATCGCCGAGAGCTGCCTTAACATCTGCAAGTCCCCATGTACCGGAAACTACTACTGCTGAAGGAACAGCTGCAGCAAAGTCGGATGTGGAAGAAGATGAGTTGTAGCTGCTGGACTTAAGGAGCTTCTGCATTCCCTTAAGAGCGATGAGACCGTTGTCGGAATTGAATGTATCGTTAACGCTTACAAATCCGCCGTTCTCGTCTGTTGTCCATTCGGATACACAGCCTGTAGCGAAGAAGAATGCTGCATTGTACCAAGCGGAAGTCTCAAGTTCCATAGAGAACATCTTGCCTGCCTTTTCGCAGTCAGCGATGATCTTCTCGAGGGAATCAAGGTCGCTTTCGGGAATAACGGACTTATCATAGTACATGAAGTAGCCGTTATCTGCCGTCAAAGGATAGCAGTAGATCGTGTCGCCTACGGAAGCGGAACGAACTGCACCTTCATCGTTCATGTTTTTTACTTCTTCAGCTGTTGCCTGTCCGAGAGGCTGTAAAGCGCCTGCCATTACGAGACGAGCGAGCTGATCCTGTGCGAAGCAGAAAATGTCTGCTCCGTCTTCAACGGATGTGATCATGAGTGTTGCGGAATCTGCTTCCGAAACGCCTTCGATCGTTGCGTTCAGAACGATACCGGGATGATCTGCCTCGAACTTATCGATCTGCTGTTCTGTTAATGCCTTTACACCGTCAACCTCCGAAACCCAAACGGTGATGTCATATGTTCCGTTAAGTTCGGAAAGATCTTCGGCTTTGCTCTTTTTGCCGCAACCTGCTGCGCCGATCGTCATGCAGAAGGCCATAGCGACTGCTAAGATTGCTGTAAATCTTCTCTTCATTTTATATTCTCCTCTTTCTTTATTTTAAAGTCGCGCTTTGCGACCTTAATTCGTAATTGAATCTGCGTTTCCCTTTATTTAAGAATAACGCTTGTCTGGGGACCGAGGGTGATGGTGCTTCCCGTGAGCTTTGCTTCTCCCTGTCCGATGAAATCCTTAATCTTTAACTTGCTCGTATCTATCTCCTTACAGGTTGAAAGATCGATCTCTACTTCCTTATCGTTTGTATTATGTAAAAGAACTGTCTCTTCTTCACCGTGGGTGATCTTAAAGCCTCCGAAGGTCGTCGTGTCAAACACCAGCGCTTTGTAATCGCCTCTTGCGATCTCCGGATATCTGTTTCTCAAAGCGATCAGCTTGCAGTAGTAATTTAACTGACTGTCTTCATACTCAAGTTGATCTTTTACGCTTCCGTTGGTCTGTTTTGACCTTTGATAGGTGGTCCCCACAGGGTCTTCCACCGTATCATCATCTCCCCAGAACATGGCAAGACGTCTGTTGGCGTCTGTGTTTGCGCTTCCTCTGGAGCCTTTAAGCCCGATCTCTTCTCCATAATATATGAAAGGAGAGCCGTAACTTAATATGTAAAGATTGGCTGCTATCTTGGATCTGTTCGAAGCAAGTGTCAGATAGCCCGAAGATCTGTCCATGTCATGGTTTGATATGAACGGTATAGCCATTCCTTCCGGATTTGCCGCCAGGACTTTATCCTGATAGCTTTCGATGTAGTTCGTAAACACCGAGATGTTTCCGCGCTTTGCAGCGTTTGCGATGAAGCCTTCCGCCTGAGCCATCTGGAAATTAAAGCAATTCATTGCCTTTACGTACTCCAGCGTCTCCGGATCTGCCGACCAGCACTCGCCCACGCAGTATATGTCCGATTTAATGGCTTTAAGTTCAGCCATGTATTCTTTCCAGAACTCTACCGACTTTGGCGTGTTTCCGAAGTAAATATACTTGACCGCGTCAAATCTGAATCCGTCAACTCCCAGATCCAGCCAGTACTTTGCGACTTTCACCATTTCTGCCATGACTTCTTCATTATCATAGTTCAGTTCAGGCATATCCGTTGAGAAGTTGCACTCATAATAATGCTCCGTTCCCTGGATCTTTGAGTAAGCACAGCCCTGAGTTTTATTATCGGCTGTTGCCCAAGAATAGAAGTTGTAATATTTGTCATCCGGCTTATTATTCTTGTGAGCCAGAATGAAGCGCTGAAACCATATGCTTGATGTGGACGTATGATTTGCTACCAGGTCGAGGATGACCTTTACGTTTCTTTCGTGGCAGATCTTGAGGAGCGCCTTAAGGTCGTCCTCCGTTCCGAAATCCGGATCTATGCGATAGTAGCTTGTGGCATCGTATTTGTGGTAGCTGGGAGATGCAAAGACAGGCGATAACCATATGCCTTGGATACCCAGGCTCTTGCCTGAATTCACGTCTCCGTCGTTCAGGTAGTCCATCCTGTTGATGATGCCCTGCAGATCCCCGATGCCGTCTCCGTTTGAATCGGAAAAGGAACCCACGAAGATCTGGTAAAAAACTCTGTAATTGTCAGCTATGGTGTCCGGCTGCTTTTTGCCGCAGCCTGCCGCGCCGATGATAAAAGAGGCGAGAAGCAGCATTCCTATTGTATTTCTTATAATTCTTTTCACTTTTCGCTTCTTTCCTTCCTGTGTAAATTACTTGGTCGCTGTGTTCAGGAGCGCGTCATCGATCTTGCCCCACGCACCGTTTCCCTTGGGGCCGCAGGATACGTGTATGCCCACCGTGATCTTGTCGCCACTGTTAACCTCGAAATTCGGGATCTTGCCTTCATGCCATTCATTGTAGGCTGTGATGTCGGCAGGTCCTTTCGCAATGATCTCGCCGTTTTTCTTTACGTAAGCGTAGACGTTCGGATTGTCCGCATCGCCACCCATGATCGAGATCGAAAACTTGTAATTTCCTGCGGGAAGGTCCTTCACTTCCTGCTCCAGATCAAAGTCCACCGACTTCGTCTTGTCCGCCCAGAAGTGAAAATGCTTGGTTCCTGTAAGGGAATCCGTGGATTTGTCCTCCACATAGAGTTCGTCGATGGGATTCTTGCTCGTCGCTGTCCATCCCTTCTCGCCCTCTTCGAAGCTGTAGTTTTCCAGGAAGTTGAATTCGATCATGGAAACAACGCATCTTGCTTCCATTCCGCCCGCAAGTCCTTTTATCTCGTACCTTGCAGCGCCGCCCGATTTCATCTTATCGTAGTCCACTTTCAGCCACTCGACATCCAGTTCCTTCTTGGAACCGTCCGTCATCACCGCATTCACTTTTTTGGGGAGTTCGATCTCTCCGTTTACATCAATTACCAGCTCTGTATCTTCGATGGCATCCGCCTTGACCTCGCCTGCACTGCCGTTTCTCACAAGTCCGAAGACCTTGAGAGATTCAAGCACATGCCCCGTAGAGTCAAAAAACGCCTGATTGTCGACCGCAGATCCGCCGTAGTACTTACCTGCATCATTGGGATCGTAATCCTTGGAATAGGACGATGCCCAGCCGGATCCGTTCTTTTCCCACAGTGCCTTGTTTTCCTCGTAGTTCTTTCCACCGGCTGAGATCCATGCTCCCTCCCAGTAGAAAACTCCGATGCCGTTCTTTGTCTTATTCGCAACAGTGTCAACCACATCCCTGAAGCAG
>JAILNG010000023.1 GCA_024691875.1 Lachnospiraceae bacterium
CTTACAGTATTCATGCACTTCTTAAAGAATAAATGAACATTGGCGGTTATGAAAAACATAAAAACACCGATGCGGGTCGGAGCCTGCACCGGTGTTATTTTTTCATCATATCTTAAAGCATCTCTGCATGGACCTGATGTCGCCCAGCACAAGAAGCGTGCGTCCTTCGTTAAGTTCCGTATCCGGAGTTATGGAAAGGTTTAATTTTCCGTTGTCCTTGACAGCCATTATGTTGATGCCGTACTTCTTACGGATGTCGATCTGACCGACAGTTTTTCCGATCCATTCTTCCGGGACAGGCACTTCGTATATGCCATGCTCAAGATCCAGCTTCACGTAATCCAAAAGATTGTTGGAAGCGTATCTTATCGCTGCCCATTCAGCCATCTGCTTCTCCGGATTGATCACTTCATCCGCGCCGTTTCTCAGTAAAAACTTGGATTGCACGTCCCTTTCCGCAAGAGAGATGACAAATTTCGCACCCAATTCCTTAAGCAGGGATGTCGTTTCCAGCGAACTCTGGAAATCTTCGATTATTGCGACAACACAGAAATCGAAATTGTTTACTCCCAGAGACTTGAGAAAAGCCTCATTGGTACTGTCTCCGATCTGCGCATCGGTCACCATGGGAAGTACGGAATTTATCCTTTCCTCATCCAGATCTATAGCCATGACCTCATGTCCCAGATCATGAAGATTCTTTGCAAAAAGGACGCCAAAGTTGTTGAGTCCGATCAATAACACCGATTTCATATGATTTCCTCCATTTTATCCTACATTTATTTTTTCGATCGGATGCTGTGAAACATCAGCATTTTTCGATGATAAAGCTGCATAGATCAGTGTCAGTCCTCCCACACGTCCGATGAACATGAGTATCATGAGGATCACATGAGCAAAAAGGTTCAGATCTCCCGTTATTCCGAGAGACAAACCCGCCGTGCCCAATGCAGAAGCGGTTTCAAATGCACAGGTTGCTATGGCCATGTTGTTTGACATGCTGATCATCCCCGCTCCCACAACGGGAAGCACCAAATAGATCATGAGAAGTGCAGAAGCATTCTTTATGGTACTGTCGTCAATCCTTCTTTTGAACATTTCCGCAGTTTTCTTTTTTCTGAACACTGATACGGCATTTGCCAAAAGCACAGGGATCGTGGTGGTTTTCATACCGCCGGCCGTAGATCCGGGTGACCCGCCGATCAGCATCAGTCCTACGATCATCGCCTTTCCGGCTCCGGACATGAGACTCAGATCCGCAGTATTAAAGCCTGCTGTTCTGGGCGTTATGGACTGGAACAGAGAAAGAAGTATTCTTTCTTTCAAAGGCTGATTCGAAAAATCGTTGAAGAAGAAAAGCACTGCGGGAAAGACTATCAAAACCGCTGTTGTGGCAAGGATAACCTTGCTCTGCATACGGTACTTTTTAAATCTTATACCGTTCTCTGCTATATCATCCCATGTGAGGAAACCAATGCCTCCGAGGATGATCAAAAGGCAGATCGGAATAACTATGCCCGGATTACCCGCAAAATGGGTGAGAGACGTGAATTCTCCGGATTGGGCTCCCATAATGTCAAAGCCCGCGTTGCAAAAAGCGGAAACGGAATGAAAGAAGGCCATCCAAAGCCCCTTCGGTCCGAATTCCATACAGAATGATGGTGCCATCACTGCCGCGCCCAGAATTTCAAAAATAAAAGCCGCCCTGAAAATGAAGCCCGTCATGCGGACGATACCGCCTATCTGATGAGCGGAAATGCTCTCCTGAAGCATGCTGCGCTGGAAAAGGGAGATCCGTCTGCCGGAAACCGTTGCAATGAAGGTCACAAAGGAAACCACTCCCAAACCACCGATCTGGATCATTATCAGAATGACGATCTGACCGAAAAGCGACCAGTAAGTTGCTGTATCCCGAACCACCAACCCGGTAACGCAAACTGCGGAAACGGAAGTAAAGAGCGCATCCTCAAAGGAACTCCACTCCCTCGCGGAAGAGGAAATGGGAAGCATCAGCAAAAGCGCCCCCAAAAGGATGACGATCAGGAAGCCGCCTATGATTATCTGAAAAGAAGTAAACTTCTTTAAAAATCC
>JAILNG010000040.1 GCA_024691875.1 Lachnospiraceae bacterium
GGGAGGAAAAAGACTTGAAAAGGGAGCCTACGTTGAGGTGAGCCTTTTCGGAAATGCTCCCTCAAGTGCCTACGACAAGATGACCGGCGAGATCTGCCGCATTTACGGTGAAGTGTTGGGAATCCCCGGAAACAATATTTACGTGACCTATCACGGACTTTCGGATTGGGGATGGAACGGACAGAACTTCTGACCGCCCGTTACCGATAGTCCTGCTACTGTTCACACCCCGCTGTCTCTGAAAGAAAAGTAAAATAAAGCAAGTTAGCATTGACTAACTACACTTTTGAAGTATAAAATAACCGATGGAATGATCTGATGCCAAGGGTGCGTCCCGAGGAAAAAGACATGAAATTACACGATACAGGAATTTTATGCCCATGTTCGGATTATCCGCGCATGGGCTTTTTATATGCCCGGATAACGATCGGAGCGAGAGCCGGAGGTAGTGTTATGTTGAAACATGTAATGGCAAATGAACCCGCGAAGGCGGGAAGTTTAAAGATCGGTGAGGCGTCCTATCCTCAGCCCTTTTACATGGGGCTGGAGTACTCCACACCTGCCAGGGGCATGTGGAACATCGCACAGACAGGCTTTTTGATGCCGGAGACTCATCAGATCTTTGTCTGCGCTTACGGCTGTTTAAGGGGTGTTGTGCTCACAGCGGCGGAAATGAACGCCCTTGACCGCTACTCGGCCATTGCGATAAGGGAGAACGACATCATCAACGGAACCATTGAAAAACTCATGGTGGATGGAGTGAACGATGTTCTTGCAAAGCTTCCGAAGAAGCCCAAATGCATCCAGCTTTTCATCACCTGCCAGCATTTTTTCATGAGCTACGACCATAACAACGTGTTTGAAAGGATCAGAAAAGAGCATCCGGACATAGAGATCCTGGACTGCTACATGATCCCCGCCATGCGAAAGAGCGGGATCTCGCCGGATCAAAGAATGAGACGGCAGATGACCAGAGTCTGGAAAGAAAGAACGAGATGTGATGAAAAGAAGATCAACATCATCGGTTCGAATCTGAGGCTTTCGGATAGTGCTGAACTCAGGGGCTGGCTCACTAAAAACGGTTTCGAGCTTAAAAGCATACATGACTGCAGCACCTTTGATGAGTACGTGGACATGGAAAATGCGGCGATGAACATTTATTACGAGCCCGTCGTTGCGGCGGAAATGAAGGATCTCAAAGAGCGTCTCGGTATGGACAGCTTCTACTTTTCCAACAGCTTCGATCCCGATGAGATCGACGAAAATTACAGAAAGCTGGCGGAACGCCTCTCGATCCCCGCTCCGGATTTCTCGGAACTCCGGAAGCAGGCGGATGCGGCGCTTACCGGTTTAAAAGAATTGATAAAAGATACCCCCGTGGTTTTGGATTACACCCTGACCACCAGGATCTTTTCGTTTGCGAAGATGCTGACGGATCACGGGATCAACGTAACGGCTGTGTGCACGGATCTTGTACAGCCCGATGACAAGGCGGCTTTTGAGAGCCTGAAGGAGACTCATCCGGGCATATGCATTCTGGCTACAAACCAGCCTGAAAGCAGATTTTTTGCAAGTGAGCATGAGAAAAATGAAGGCAGCCAAAAGGAAGAAAAGGTTTTGGCTGTGGGACAGAAAGCAGCCTACTTCTTTGCAACGGATAATTTTGTGAATGTTGCTGAGGGAGGCGGATTTCTGGGATACGACGGTATCATTAGGTTTACGGAACTCATGGCTGACGGATTTTTGAATAAAAAAGACAGGAGAAAGCTGATCCGGGTTAAAGGCTTCGGCTGTGAGAGCTGCATATGAAACAGACTTTTGCTTTGATAAGTACATATTCTTCGGATGAATTCGGCATATGCTCGGCTCTCTATGAGCTGGGAGGCATGATCGTGATCCATGATGCTTCCGGATGTAATTCGACTTACACGACTCATGATGAACCCAGATGGTACGACATGGACAGCATGGTTTACATTTCCGCTCTTTCCAGAAATGAGACGATCCTGGGACGTGACAGCAAGCTGTTGGATGATATCCTTGACACGGCGAGAAAGTACAAGCCCAAATTCATTGCAATTGTGGGAGCGCCGGTGCCTTACATGATCGGAACGGATTATAAAGCCATCGCAAAACTGGCAGAGGATGAACTTAACATCCCGGCTTTCGGCTTTGATTCAAACGGAATGCAGTACTACACAAGAGGCATGAGAGATGCGTTTAAGGCGATTGCGGACAGGTTTGCGCTGACAAGAAAAACCTCCGATGTGACGATCGACGAGCGACCCATAAAGGTGAATCTCCTGGGTGTCACGCCGCTTGACTTCGGAATGACAGGAGCTGCAGACAGCCTTAAAAAATGGCTTCTGAGCCGCGGAATGGAGTGCAATGCCTGCTTTGCCATGGGCAGCAGCCTTGAGGAGATTTCGGAAGCGGGAAATGCGGATGTGAGTCTGGTGGTTTCCTACGGAGGAACAGGGGCTGCGAAAGTCCTGAAGGAACGTTTCGGAATTCCCTATGTCTTCGGAATTCCGGTGAATGCTGCGCAGATCAGCGCGGAGCTTAGAAAGATGTCAACAGGGAACAAGCTCGGAAAGATCGCTCTGATCGGAGAGCAGATCTCGGGGATCAGTCTGGCGGAAGCCCTTAAGGATCAGGGAATGGAAGCGCGTGTCCTCTGCATGACGGATCGTATCAGGGATACAAAAGTAAATGAAGCGGGCATAGATTTCCGTTACGCTCCCGAGGAAGATGACCTCATCCGGGAACTTTCGGATGTGGATACGGTCATTGCGGATCCGCTGTTTAAGGGACTGTGCAAAGACAAGAATTTCCTGGAACTTCCGCATATGGCGTTTTCAGGCAGAATGTTTGAAAGAGACATTCCGGACCTGATCGGAAACGGAGACAGGATCTGCAGAAGCATATTAAATGAAATAAAGAAATAACGGAATAAAGAAACAAAAGAAACGAGGAGTCACATGTTAAAAATTGCGGTATACGGTAAAGGCGGAATCGGTAAATCCACCACAACATCAAATCTGGCAGCGGCTTTTGCAAAGCTGGGCAAAAAAGTCATTCAGATCGGCTGCGATCCCAAAGCGGATTCAACAATGAATCTTCTCGGAGGGAAACCTGTTTCTCCCGTAATGCACTATTACAGGGATCACGACAAGGAACCCGAGCGTTTGGATGAGATCGCAAAGGAAGGTTACGGCGGTGTTCTGTGCATAGAAACGGGAGGACCCACTCCCGGACTCGGATGTGCGGGAAGAGGCATAATAACCACATTTACGCTTCTTGAAGATCTGGAACTCTACGAAACCTTTAAGCCGGACGTGGTACTCTACGACGTGCTGGGAGATGTTGTCTGCGGAGGCTTTGCTGCTCCCATCAGAGAAGGCTACGCCGAAAAGGTGCTGATCGTCACATCGGGTGAAAAGATGGCGCTTTACGCAGCGGGGAACATCTGTTCCGCGGTTAAGAATTTCGAGGACAGAGGATATGCAAGAGTCAGAGGCCTCATCTTAAACCGCAGAAATGTGGACAATGAATACGAAAAAGTGAAGGCATTTGCGGATGAAAGAGGACTGGAGATCGTTGCGGACATTCCCAGATGTCAGGACATAAACGACTTTGAAGATCGGGGAATGACGGTCATCGAAGGAGATCCTGATCTGCCCATAAGCCACATCTATCTTGATCTGGCAAAGAAACTTTTGACTGAAGACGGACAGGAAGTTTAAGGAGACAACAAATGGAAGCTTTTGGCATGACTGCCGCACAATTGGCTGAAAAAGGAAAAGACAATATACCCGGCGAATTTCTCTCAAAGGAACATTTGATCTACAGCTCCCCCGCCACACTTTCTTTTAACTCTCCGGGGGCTCAGGGCTTCGGAGTAAAGAGAGCGGGGCTTGCGGTTCCGGGTTCTGTGATGCTCCTCGTGGCTCCCGGATGCTGTGGGAGAAACACGGCCATTTCGTCGGTTCCGGGACAATACAGAGACAGATTTTTTTTCCTTCTTCAGGACGAGACGGACATTGTTACGGGACGACATCTTCCGAAGATCAAAAAGGCCGTTAAGGAAGTGGTGGATTTTCTTGAAACCAAGCCTTCCGTCGTAATGATCTGCATAACATGTGTGGATGCACTTTTGGGAACGGACATGGAGCGAGTCTGCAGGGAAGCTGCGGAATACGCAAAAGTACCGGTTAAGGCCTGCTACATGTATGCCTTGACCAGAGAGGGCAGAATGCCTCCCATGACGGCGGTCAGAAAAACGGTTTACTCCCTTTTGGAACCCGCAAAAAAGGATCCTGCGGCGGTGAACCTTTTGGGCGAATTTGCAACCTTCGACGGGGACAGCGAATTGTTTGAGATCCTTAAAGACATCGGGATCGAGCACGTCAGACAGCTGGCGGGCTGTGAAGATTTCGAAGAATACAAAAGGATGGCGGAAGCCAATTTTAACATAATCTTAAATCCCGAGTGCAGAAGTGCTGCGGATGAGATGAACAAAAATCTTGGTATCCCGGGCATAGAGCTGACGAGGCTTTATGAGATCGAGAGGATCAGGAAACAATATGCCTTGTTTGGCAGTGCCATCGGCTGCGAGATAGACACCGGGAAGTACGAAGAAGAGGCGTGGGAAGCGGTGAATGCTTTAAAGAATGCCTATCCAGAACTCACCTTTTCGGTGGGAGAATGGCTGAACGCAGATGCTTTTGAACTGGCGCTGGCGCTCCTTACATACGGTTTTAAGGTCAGTGAGATCTTCGGAACCGTTACGAACGAAAACTTTAATTACATTAAGGCAATCGCTAAGCTTTCGCCGGATACGGTGATCTACTCAAATCTTTCGCCTACAATGCTGAATTATGGGATCGGAACGAACAACAGTGATTTCAGGCTGGGAAAAGATGCGGCCTACTATCATCCCGGAATTCCGGGTATCGACTGGAACGAAGAGAACAAGCCCTTCGGTTTTTCGGGCGTTAAAAAGCTGTTTGGCAGGATAAAAGAAACTTTGGATGCCTATAATGGGCAGGAACGTTGAGGTGGTTAAATGAAAGGACTTCTTAAATACTTATCCCCTTTTGCGCCGGATCAGTCCGGAGCGCAGGCGGTGTTCTACGACCTCGGCGGGATCATAGTGATCAGTGATGCGGGCGGCTGTACGGGAAACATCTGTGGCTTTGATGAGCCCAGGTGGTTCGGTCAGAAGAGCAGGATCTTTTCAGCGGGACTGAGAGACATGGACGCGATCCTCGGAAGAGATGACAAGCTGGTGGAAAAGCTGAAGCTGGCTCTTTCTCAGGTGGGAGGAGAGTTTGCTGCGATAATCGGCACTCCGGTTCCTGCGGTTACTGCCACAGATTACAGAGCTTTAAAGAGCCTTGCAAGGAAAAAAACGGGAATGACGATCCTGGCTGTTGAATGCAAGGGGACGGCTCTTTACGATGAGGGCGCGGAGAGTGCCTGGGAAGAGCTGTTTGATACGTTTACAAAAGACGATGTGAAAGAAGCGGAAGATGCTCTCGGGATCATCGGAATGACTCCTTTGGACTTAAGTATCACTCATCCCGAAGAGTTTATAGAAGAACTCAGACAAAAAGAGGGCTTTGAAAAAGTCCTTCCCTACGGAATGGGGGCAGGGCTTAAGGAGATCGAAAGAGCGGGATGCGTAAAGCGCAATCTTGTAGTCTCTCCCGCAGGGTTAAAGGCGGCGAGAAAGCTTAAAGAAAGATTCGGTACACCATACAGCATGGGATTTCCTTTCTTTAAAAAAGCCGAAAAAGAAGCTTTTTTAAAGGCAGCCGGTAAAAAGACACTGGTCATCCATCAGCAGGCAGCGGCCAATGAGATCAGAAAAATGCTGACGGAGGCTGACGAAACAAGCAAGGTGACCTGTGCCACCTGGTTCAAAGCTGACAAGGATTTTTCTTCCGACAAGGATCTTAGGTTCGAAACGGAAGAGCAGTTCAGAGATTACGTTCTTAACGGAGATTTTGATGCGATCATCGGAGATCCGCTTTTTAAGAGAGCGATAAAGGAATTTAAAGGAATTTACATTGATGCGGCCCATTATGCCGTATCAGGTTACGACGGAGAATAGAATGAACAGGATCATAAGGATTTACGGAATCGTACAAGGTGTGGGCTTCAGGCCCTTTGTGAGTCGCCTTGCCCATGAACTTAAAGTGAGGGGCAGCGTTTCAAACAAAGGGTCCTACGTTGAAGTGCTCGCAAAAGGCGATGAAAGGATCCTTGATGATCTTGCAAAGAGGATCAGGCATGATGCCCCGGAAAGATCCACGATCCTTAAGACGGACGTAAAGCCCTACACGGGAAATGAACTCGATGCTTTTTCGGAGAGTACTCCCTACGATGATGACAGCTTCATCATAAAGGAAAGCGAAAAGGAAGCCGGAGACATTTTTGTTTCCCCTGATATCGCGACATGCGACAAGTGTAGAAAGGAGCTTTACGATCCCTCAGACAGAAGATATATGCATCCTTTCATAAATTGTACCGCCTGCGGACCCAGAGTCACGATCCTGGATTCAATGCCCTATGACAGAGTCAGGACCAGCATGGGAGAGTTTCCCATGTGTCCCGAGTGCGAAAAAGAGTACACAAGCCCCGAGACCAGACGCTACGATGCTCAGCCCGTTTGCTGCAATGACTGCGGACCTCATGTGTACATTATGGGAACCGATGTGCGTGACAGGGAAGCGATCACTCTTTCAAGAAAGGCCATCCGTGACGGTAAGATCATTGCTGTCAAGGGTATCGGAGGCTTCCATCTTTGCTGTGATGCCAATAACGAGGAGGCCGTTGCTTTGCTCAGAACGAGGAAGAACAGGCCTGTGAAGCCCTTTGCCGTTATGATGAAGGATATGGAAACGGTCAGAAGATATTGCGAAGTTACCAAAGAGCAGGAGGAGATCCTTACCGGGCATCAAAAGCCCATTTTGCTTCTTAAAAAGCGTAAAGATGCGTCACTTGCACCTTCCGTAGCGCCGGGAAACCCCTGTATCGGAGTCATGCTTCCATATGCCCCGGTGCAAATGCTCTTGTTTGAATATAACGATAATTTTGACGTTGGGACGGACTGCTTCGTCATGACCAGCGGAAATGTGTCGGGAGCACCTATATGCAGGAGTGACGAGGATGCTGAAAAGGAG